>CAZHMV010000005.1:0-10803 GCA_964532665.1 uncultured Anaerolineales bacterium | reverse complement strand
TTTCCATTTTCCCCTCATTGCTGAGCCATACGCAGTGCCACTAACGACCGAGCTGTCGAGACGAGATCGAGCCGATTTACCCGCTCCACTTGCGCCACCACAGCCGGGTCAAACGCCGTCAGGCCGCTAAGGGCACCGCAAATCGAGCCCGTCATCGAAGCCAGGGTATCGGTATCACCACCCAGATTGGCTGCCAGCAACATGGCTCGCTGTGGGTCGCCCTGAGCCAGATACGCCAGAGCAATAGCACAGGGCACCAGTTGCTCCGGATACAGGTCCACCCCTATCAGGGCATACAACCGCGTCAGCGTTTCCACCTCCTGGCAGCTCTCTGCCCAGGCCAGCGCGTAAGCGATGCGCCGTTCGATAGGCGCTGCCCAGCTCCAGTCGCCGTAGTCTCGTCCGATGACCGCCCCGGCCTGAGCAGCGCGAGCAACCGACAGCACACCTGTGCTGGTGCAGGCACCTGTGCCGGTGCAGGCATCGCCACCCGGCTGGAGCGCCTCAGAAAGCGCATAGGCCATCGCCATCGCACCCGAGATGGCGTTGCGGGTGAAATGACTTACCGCGCAGGAGGCCACAACCTGTTCAGCCAGCACCGAGCGATCCGGAAAGGCGATGGCCAGAGGAGCCACCCGCATGGCAGCGCCAACGCTGGTGCCGGATCTCGGTATCTCTTCAAACGGCACGCCCCTGGCCAGAGCGGCCAGCGCCTTCTGGGTAGATGGGCCAACGAATCGGTTTTCCCGCACGCGAGGTGTCTCGCTCCAGGCCAGAAGCCGCTTCGCAAACTCGTTGGGGGCTACGCTGCCCTGTTCAATGAGCAGTTGGGCCAGAATCAAGGTCTGGTCTGTGTCGTCGGTCACCGAGCCGGCCACCAAACGATGGTGCGGATGTTCAGGATGGGGAGCCAGCAAGCCGTCAACCTGGCCGTACCAGTCCCTGATCTGCTCGGGTGACAGGAACTCGGCCGGCATCCCGAGGGCATCGCCGATGGCCACCCCGGCCAGCATGCCGGCTGCCCGCTCTTCCAGGGAGGTTGAAAGCGCCTGGCTAGACAGGACGTAGGACATCGACTGCGTTCGGGCGGACGCCAATCTGAACCTTGTCCTCCGTTTCCAATCGCCTGAGGGGGTTGCCGTCGGCACACAGAACGGCCGGGGCTCCAACACCTGTCACGTGGATTGTGTCGGCCTCCGTCAGGCTGACATAGGCTGATCTGATCGGCTCGGCTGCCAGCAGACCGTCAGGGTCCAGGTCCATTCGGACCAGGGGCTGCTCGCACACTAGGCAGCCGGCCGGCCACCCGACCGCCGCCGTCAAACAGACGCCCCCCACGATAGCCTTGCCGTAGAAACGCCGGCTGTGGGCAAACCCGACAATCACTGTGCCAACTGCAAAACCGCCAGCTACTTCCACAACCCCCCGCCTGGAGGTTTTGGTGACCAGGGCAGTGGCTGTGCCCACAGGGCGCGGACGACCAACGACTCGCTTCCCTGCCAGGTGCTCGGAAGCATCCAGGTCACACACTCTGGCGTTTAACGTGCCTACAATCGTCGTTCCAATCACCACGTCGTTGAACGCCAACGCCAGGTCCTGACCATTGCAACCAGCCACGAGTGCGTCAACCCCTTCGGCAGCGAATTGGCAGTTGGCTAATTGCGCTATGTCCGCTGCAGAGCAGGTCACAAGTTCCCCGACGTTTGTGGAACCTACGCCAACGCCCAGGATCGGACAGCGGCTGCCGGCCTCCATCAGCGCGAAGGCAACGTCGGCCATCGTTCCGTCGCCGCCGATGACGACCAGCGCATCTATGCCGGCTCGGGCTGCCTCACGCGCAATCCACTGGGTTGCAGCTCGTCCAGCACGGTCTGCGATGGACAGGATCTCGGCCTCGGGTGCAGCCGCTTCCCCAAGCTGCCCTGGTCCAGTCAGAATCCGGTTGGGCGCCAACGCTTCCATGACCTGGCGGGCGATGGCAAGATTTCGTTTGGCACCACGACCCGCAGTCGGATTCACAACCAGCCCTGCCGACTCTGGTCTCACGAAGCACCTACCTGTTATGAACCATGGACCGCTTCCACGATCAGACGTGTCATTTCGGCCGCGTCATTGTGTTGCCAGACGTTGCGGCCGATGGCTACGCCGGCTGCCCCAGCTCCCAGAGCTTCGCGAATTTCTCCCAGGACGACATCTGCGGAACGCGCGCCACCGCCAAGAATCAGAACCGGTGCAAAGCAGGCCTGGGTGACCTGGCGATATGCATCCGGTGGGCCAGTGTAGCGCAGCTTAACAATGTCCGCGCCCATTTCCGCACCAATCCGGGCCGCAAGGGCAAGTTGAGGTATGTCGGGCTGGCCATGAAGCCCCAGTGGGAGCATTTCTGCCAGCAGTGGAACCCCCAGACGCCGGCACTCGACAGCTACCCGGCCCAGGGTTGCCAGGCTGGGTCCCTCCTCCGAGGTGCCACAGAATCCCATGACAGCCACAGCGTCTGCGCCCAGGCGTAGTGCGTCTTCGACCGAGGCAATCAGACGCATCTCATCCTGCTTGTCGGCCAGCGCAGTGGTGGCGCCGTCCAGACGTACAATCAGGCCAAGCCGCCCCACGTGATCTGCATAGGCCGCAGCAATACCGGGGGTGGTGAGAATCGCATCTGCTCCGCCAGCAGCCACCTGCTCGATAAGCCGTCCAGGTGAGATCAGGCCACCCAGCGGTGCTACGCCGAACATCCCGTGGTCCATGGCAATGACCACCGCTCGTCTGTCTCGGGAAAAGATGCGGTTCAGACGTACTTGTTTGCCGGCATTCACGCTGCTCTAACTACCCTTCTCATGCCTTGTCGCCGTTGACCAGTTCAAGCATTCGGAGAGCGGCCGACTCATCGGTGATTAGATAATTGATATATCCACCTCTCACCGCTCCTAGAATGGCCTCGGCTTTTTCAGCTCCGCCGGCCACGCCAACGCGACGCCGCACTCGGCTCAATTGATCCAGCTCAATACTGATCACCCCAGGCAGGCCGTCAACGATGGGACGGCCCTCGCTGTCAAAAAAGTGCATGCAAATGTCACCGACGGCCCCCCTTTGCTCCAGGCGTCTCAATGTGTCGGAGTCCAGATAATCCGCAAACAACATCTGGACTTCTGAACCCAGGTGCAGGTTGCCAATGCCAACCACAACTACGTTCAGTTGGTCCCACGTTCGGATCACCTGCGCCACATCATCAGAGGCCAGCAGGGACCTGCGAGCGATATCATCCGTGACGATAGCAGGTACGTAGAGAGCCTGCCATACGCCACCGAGCCGTTCGGCAAATACACGTCCCAATTCATGCACCTGGAAGCTGGGGGAGATCTGCCCCAATCCTCCCATTAGCGGCACCACTGTGAGGGCCAGGTTCGCCTGAGATTCGAGGGCCGTTGCCACCTCACGCAGCGTGCGCCCCCATCCAATACCGAGCATATCACCGGGCCGCAATTCTGCAGACAGATAGCGCGCGGCTGCGAGGCCTATCCGCTTTCTGATCTGGTGCTGAGCTTCCGCTTCGCCTGCCCCCGTCACCACCAGCGCAGTGGAAAGGCCGAGGGTCTCTTCAAGCAGATTTGCCACAGAGTCAACGCTGGTAAATGGGTCAAGGACCGTTATGTGCACCAGTCCTTCATCTCGCGCCTGACGCAGCAGGCGCGAAACGGTGGGGCGTGAGACTTCTAGCACTTTGGCAATCTCATCCTGGGTCTTGTCTTCTTCGTAGTACATCTTGGCAGCCAGGTGCATGAGTTTCAACTGCTCAAAAGATGCCATAGATTGCCTCCGCTGAACAAACGTTCATGACATTTGTTCAATATTATAGCGGATGATTGTCGAAGAGTCAAGTGATGAACAACTGCTTACTTACACTTGTGACAACAAGCGTTCACAGCCGCTCTGGCGGATCTCCTTTGCTGATCAAGGCATTGGCGCCGGCGGCCAGGGCTGCCCGGCGCGCCTCCAGTCGCCTGCCGACGAGCGGCTCACAACCAACCGCTCGGCGATCACCTGTACCTGCGGCCAGCGCTCGCGGATGACCCGCGTGGCGGCCACGCCGTCCATGCCGGGCATCACCAGGTCCATCAGCACCACGTCGGGCCGGGCGCGCTCACGCAACAGCAGTGCCTGTCACCACTGTCCGCTTCACCCACGAGCTCCAGGTCGTCGAAGGCCAGCAGGAAGGCGGCCAGCCCGCTGCGCACCACGGCGTGGTCGTCTACGAGCATTATGCGAATGAGGTTTGGTTCAGCCATAAGTACCCCTGTTAGAAATAGGAGATCGGAGATTAGAGATTGGAGGAGGTGCCCTGGGGCAGAAGCATTGGGTGCTCCACAAGGAGCTAGCAGATCTACAGGGAGTTTGAACGATCGTTTTCACCTCGCCGCAGGCCGCGCAGGAATTGCCCGATGTAGCGCCCCATGTCGGCGTCGATCGGTGACGGTTGCTCGGGGTGCGCATCGTGCAGGGCTTCTTCGAGGGTGGCCGGCCACCTCTCCCGCGAATGGATGACCGTTCCGGGCGCTTCGGCCGTCTCCAGCACCTCCAACGCCTGCCGGATTACCCGCATCTGCTGCTCCCTGTTGTGGGGCTGTCCCAGGATGTGGCCGAAGGGGAACTCTACCGCCAGCGCCCTCGGCACACCGACTTTCTCCGCCCAGTAGGGCATGTTGGTCACCATGATGGTGGACAGGCCGGCGGCTTCAAACACGCGTGCCAGCACGGGCACGTTGGCTGCACACTCCGGTCAGGCGGTGGTGAGGAAGACACAGTCCACCCCAGCGGCCATGAGTCGCTCAGCCACCTGCGGGCCATAGACCTCCCGCCACCCGCTCAGGTCCGCCGGAAATCCCTGGTAACCCATGAAGGAGTAGGCTTCCTCTGCCAGGCTCCCAATGCGCCCCTCGGCAGCCAACCCCTGGAAGCGGTGGATCGGCAGCAGGATGTTGATGTCCTGGAGCACATCGTGGGTGTTGATGTGCAGATGGCCGACGCCCACCTCTTCCTGTCTGATGTCCGTGGGGATGGTGCGGAATGAGGGATCGCCCCAGGTGGGCTCTCGTCTCTCCCGCTCCACGTCAAACGGTGGTTCGTGGCCCTTGTGATACAGCCCGCCCGAGGTCACCAACCCGAAGCGGCATTGGTTGAGGGGACGCGCAAGCGGCGTCCAGGGGATGGGGAGTTCAGGCTTCACTTTGGTGAGCTTGTAGTAGCGGGCAATCAAGCGAGGTAGATACTTGAAACTGTCAACGGGCATGGGATACTCCTCCTTGCGAAGATTGAAATGAACGACCAGCCAGCCCCGCGAAGTTGAGCAGGATGTGAGCAACTACCGTCCACCGGATCGAGCCCGTGGTCCAGGCCACCCAGCCCCACACCAGGCCCAGCGGGATGGACATGAGCGCAAAGGCGATGGCGCCGCCTTGCATCTCGCTGGGATAGACGGCCTGGGGCGACAGGTGCCACAGACCGAACCATAAGGATGGATACAGAACGGCCCACAGCCAGTTGTCCGGGAAGGTGGTGATGTAGGCTCCACGCCAGAACACCTCTTCCATGGTGCCGTTGGCCAGCGCGAATAGGGCGGAGTAGATGATGATCTTCGGGCTGGCCCCCTGCACTTCGGCAGGAAACCTGGTGAGGTACATCACCAGCGGTGGCCCCACCAGCAGGAACACCCCCAGCCAGTTGGGCTTCCCGAACAGCGGCTGTGGGGCCCTGAACATCTCCCGCAGCCCACCTAGGCCGACGGTCAACAGCGGTAGCAGGAAGCACCAGCAGATCCAGTAGAACAGGAAGCCGGCCAGGTATCCGCGCGCCGGCCCGAGCCGGGCAGCCAGTCCCTTGAAAGCGAAATAGGTCGTGCCTAGCAAGACAGGCGGTGCCAGCAACAGCCCGATTTGTGATGAAGTGAAAGATGTCGCACTCATTTCCGTACCTAAGGGCATACCGCAAAACTGTCGGCACACTGTGGGGCGAAATGGCATTTCGCCCTACGCTCCAACAATTCTGCGGTATACCCGTACCTAAGGCAGGCCGGCAACAAACGCCAACAAAACATCTGTTAGTTCATCGTGAACATCTGTGTTGAAGAGATTGGTGCCATGTTGGGTCATCCCCTCAAAGACGTGCAACTCCTTTGGCTGGGGTGAAACTTCATACATCCGGGTAGTATCGTTGACGACCATAGGATGATCCCCCGAGGCGGTCAGGAACAGCTTGGCCCACCCCGCGAAAATCAAAGGTCAACGCGGTGAAGCCGTACTCCGCCAGCAGAAGCAGATCAGCCCTATCAGCTTGCCGCGCCGTGCCAGCCACATTGAGCCAAGCAGGATTGGCAGTCCGATGAAGAGATTGACCACATCATTGGACACGAACGTACGAAGCAACTCGTCCGTCGGGTAGATGATGGTGCGGTACATGAGGCCGGCGACGGACGCAGCCGCTATGAGAATAGCGATGGCGAAAGAGAGGGCGAATATCAGCGTGAGGCTACGCCTGATCGGTAGGCTGGCGTTACGCTCTTGAGTTGTGTTCACTTCTTTTGCCTCAGCCGTTCGAGGATCAATCTCGCCCAGGCCCTGGCTCGCTCGATCTCACCCTCGTACAGTGGGCCTTCACGCCCAACGACGTGGAACGTCTCCGGCGGGACGACGAGCTTCCCCCCTAGCTTGCGGAGCTTTCCGGCCAGTCGCTTGGCCGCCGTGAAGTGAGTCAACCACCACGACATCTTGTACGAGGTGTCGAAGGCGGCCACGGGCGTGCCGCGCAAAATGCGCTTCGGCAATCTTTCGAACACCGGCCGCACCGCCTCCGGCAGATTCATGCGATGAGTCGGGCTGCCCATGACGACCAAGTCAACGCCTTGCATGCCAGAGGCTGTGAGCTGCTCCAGGCTGAGCACACGGACGGAGCCGGCCGGCTCCAGCGTCTCAGCGATCACCTCGGCAACTTTCTGTGTGTTGCCGAACTTGGAGTAATAGACAACCAAAGCATTCATGTTCCTTCGTCCTTTCCGGGGGCACAAATTCGATGGGCATCTACTGCCTGCCAAATCCAGAACACCACACCATAGGCTGCGAACAAATCATGCAGGAGCCTTGGCAGCGTGTAGCCCCAGAATGCTTCGGGCCTGGGACTGGCTGCGGCAAAGAGGCTGAGCCAGATGGCGTTCAGATTGCCCACGATGATTACCGCCACGAGAATGGCTGCCCCGCACTCGCCCTGGCCGGCATAGATTTGGCCGAGCCCGGGGACCAGCAGGGAAAGAATGCCTGAAAGCAATGGACTACGAGACATGTGAGTTTCTCCTGTTAGACATATTGATGTTCCCGAGATAGCGCGGGACTCGTTCGCAGTACCGCACGTACTCTTCGCCGTAGACGTTGCGCAAGTGCTCCTCTTCTGTGAGCACCATCATGTGGGCGATAGCCCCATACAGAACCACCCATCCCAGAGCATACCAGGACGGCCAGAGCATCGCGGTTCCGATCGCGAACAGCCCGTATCCGACGATTTGGGGGTTCCTGGTCAACCCGTACACCCCCGTCTGCTTCAGTCCCTCTGGTTGGCCAAACGTATTCCTCAATCCGATGCTGGTCATGCCGGCGATCACAACAGCGAGGCCGAGTATCACCGGAACCGCACCCATTCCCGCTCTGTTCTCACTTCGCACGCACCTCGTAGACCACGGCAAGGATACTCTCCGCCACGAGCTCCGGCACATCCAGATAAAGGTAATGCGAGGCGCCTTCTGCGAGTATGAACTTGCCATTTGCGGACCTATCGGTCAGAGCGCGACTTTGCTCGACCCAGTACCTCTGGTACTCCTCGGCCACCTCCCCCAAAGCGGGGTTGGGCTTCCCCGCGGCTATCACCACGAGAGGTATGTCGCCAAACGTCGAGAGCGAGCCAACCAAGCTGGCGGTTTCGCCGAACATCTGGCGGTGTTCTGACGCAATCATTCGGAAGAAAGCGGACCGCGCTTTCTCCTGGGGATCAGTGGATTGCGCGGAGGAATCGGCAATGGCCTGCCACTCTGCGGTCATCTGTTCGGCCATCACCCTGAGCTCCCTGTATTCCTGCCCCAGTATGAATGAGAGGGGCGGTGGGTCCAGCAGAACCATCCCGGCAACATCATCAGGGTACCTGGAGGCGAACACCTGCATGTTCAGCGCCCCAAGCGAATGACCAACCAGCACATAGGGCCCCGGCACAGACGCCTTCTCGAGCAGGTCCTTTAGCTCCTCCGCCTCGCGGCCGCTGTGCCGGGGCAGCGGGCCGGCCTCACTCTGCCCGTATCCAGCTCGATTGTAGGTGATGACGTGCGTCACCCGGGCGATGCGCTCCTGCAACGGTCTCAGTTTGTCCAACTGGTCCGTAATGCCGGCGTCGATGACGACGGTGGGATCCCCTTTCCCCTCCAGATGTATCTGAAGGCGATGCGATCCTATGCTGATCATCTGATCGGAGGGTGGAGAACCCTCGCGCATGCATGATGCGAGGAATCAAACATGCTGCAAAGAGAATTGCCAGACTCTTCATGATTGTCACAGTTCCTTCCGCGTTTCGGCCACCTGACTTTCGCTTCACGTTATCAGGCTTCTCTTGCTCCGGAACCAACCAATGATTTCCAGCAAGAACCTACTCAGACTTTACTGGAAGGAACCAAGCAAACCAAAGAACCCAAGTAAACCAGATCAGGTATGCCCATTCTCCAGTTTGCAAATACCTAAATCCCATGAGACTCATCAAGCCCAGGAATCCAAGCATCCAACCCTTTCTCCTACTGCGTTTCAAATTGCTCACTTATTTCCTCCTGTTCCAGGTTTTCTCTACGCCGGCACGGATGCCGGGGTTCCGAACCAGTTGTCGTGAAATTGCTTACAACGCCGGGAAAAGCACCCTCACTTCTCATTGAGCCTCTACTCGGCGTCGTAGGCCGCGATTGCCGCCGGCAAGACTTGCGTAACACTGTGCCCTGCGGCCGGCAATCCCACCAGGATGGCGCTGATGACCTCTTCACGCGAAGCGCCTGCTCTCTTGGCGGCCTGAACGTGGAAAGGGACTCCGCTTTCGAGGCGCAGAGCAGCCAGTACAGCCAGGTACGCCAGTTCCGCGGTCTTCTTGTCGAATGCGCTGGCGTTGGCGAGACCTTGAACAGCCCCACCCCACGCCTGTGCATGTTGTGGCGCTTCATCCATGAAGGTCTGGAACGCATTGCTTATCAGAGATCGCTGGTCAGTCATGTTTCTTCTCCGGTCAACTTGGCCCCTCATTGTTGTGCAAAATCCAGCCGGCGATTCCACCAAATAGCAGCATGGAAGACGAAACTTCAAGGAAATGTGACCGCGCTACCAGGGCAGACATATATGGGTTGGGAAACAATCCAAGCGGCAAGGATAGCAGCACCGCAAACGTCAAGGCCACTGCCAGCGAGGCCTCCCATCGTCTGGCCTTCATCATCCGCACGATGAGAGCGGCAAGCGTAGTCCATAGCACGCCGCGCAGCAACTGGAAGGGGATGATGATTGGATCTGTGCGGAATAAGTCCCAAAAGTGAGTGAAAAATGGCTTGATTGCAGTCGTTCCCGAGTAGTATAGGCGCGTTTCCTCCCACTGCCAGGCGACGAAATAGCCGAACATAAAGTAGACGACAACATAAAACACTGCCAAAGCAGCGAGCCGCTTGCCCCACCTGGACGGAACCGCTGCCACTCTCTTCTCTTCCGGCGGTACCGATTCCCTCATCTTGCCAAAGATGAGAACGGCAAGCGGCGCGAAGATCAATGCCCGCAGCGCGCCCGCAGCAGTGATAGCGACCAACATGGGAATCTCCATCTGTACTGCACTGTTGAAATAGAGCGTTTCGATCTGCGCCATGAATGTCTCCACGCCAAAATGAACGAGGATTACGGCGCCAACGAGTTTCAGGCCATGCCAGGGCGAGCGCAAGATGAGAAACGACAGCACCAGTGCATAAGTCAAGGAGACAATTATCAGCGCCCTCCCCGCCTGACTTACCTCTTCTGGTGTCATAACTGCGTTGGTTTCCCCAATGACCATCGTGCTCAGAATGTAGGCAACCAACATAGCAATGAAGGCCAGGGCCAGGCGAAATAGCAATATGGATGTTCTTTTGAGTCGAGACATTTATCTTATCCTCCGAGTTTAGGGATACTCTCCGCTAGGCCGTCCGCTGTCATGCGCGAATCGCCCCGTCTCTGTCGGTTCATGCCCGGCGCGATTGACAAAGATCAGCGCCAAAGCCAGGTCTTGCAGCCTGCTGACCAAGCCGCGCGATGCAGGCTTGTCGGCCAGGACCGCATTCTTGGCGGCCCGGATCAGCCGGACCTGTTCCGCCTCGCGCAGCATATCCTTCATGTACTGTTCTCCCAACTGCTGGGCCAGGAATGGATTGAACAACGTCTTAAGAACTTCCTTTCGTGATTTGGTTGGAATACTGTTCTTTGATCTCCATGCGTTTGACTGACAGCAGGGGCAGGCCCAGGTCGCGGATCCTGGCCAGCAGGCCATGCAGGGCGGCCTGATCGGCTATCGAGCCAGTCAACAAGGTCCCATCGTTGGCCTGGGGGGTGATGGTGAAGCCATCAAACCAGTCGGACCACTTCTTGTCGAGACTCCCTCTTACCCTGCTCTAAAAATGGGTTATCGTCAATTTTCATGCTTCATGGAGCCCCGCAGGGGCATGTTGACTGATCTGATAGACTCCCTGTCGGTCAGATTCTCGCCCATCGGTCATAGACTATGCCTCCT
>CAZHMV010000004.1:37122-123185 GCA_964532665.1 uncultured Anaerolineales bacterium | reverse complement strand
ATGCGTGAGCTACTTTCGCCGTGGCCTGTGCCAGGGCCGAGTCGTCAGACAAGCCATCCTTCTCCTTCTACGGACCCTAAATAAAGGTTTCGGGTTACTACTCAGCCACCCTCCCGCAGGTTGCGATGCGCAATGGTCTTACACCCGAAAAACGGCCTTGAAGCAGCGATTCTCGGCCAGAAAGGCTCCGAACCTGCGGGAGGGTGAGTAGCTACGGTTTCGGAAACCTTTACGGTCTGCGGTTTACCTTATTCGCAATCTCGAATAAAGTATACTCAGAAAAGCCCACCTTGTCAAGTGCTACAACGTTAGAGGGGTGTTAGAATGTGGTCCACTCATGCTCATCCGGTTGCCTGCTCCAGTCTACCGGCAGTTCGAGCAGGCGCAGAGGGTGACCGGTGGGGGCGGTGCCGAAGATGACCACGTCGAACGTTTGCCGGCCTTGCCTAATGAAACCTGGTCGAGATCAACCCGGCTGAGATCAAAGTACAAGTTGATCACGCCATGCTGTAGAAGGGAACCAGGCGTTTCTCAGTTTCGCCCTCGATGCGGGCGAGAACCTGCACGTAGGGTGCGAGGGTCGAATTGCGCAACTTTCGCTTGAGCAGCTCGTCGATCTGGAAGATGCCGGCTGAGTTACTCATGCGAATTTCGATGCAGATGGGCATGTCATCGCCGGGGCCGATGTGCACGTCGTCGATGGCAGCGGCTGACACCGAGTGGATGTTGGTGCTGCCGGCCTCGAAGGGGATGCGTGACCGCCCTTTGGTGATGTCCAGTGCATCGGCGACCTTGACAGCGCCGGCTTCCAGGGTCAAACAGGTCACATCCCACCGGTGGGCAATGACGGCGTGCAACATCTCGCTCACGATGGTCGTCAGTTCAGGCTCTTCATAGATGCCGCTCAACAGTCTGCGTCCTTCCGGCTCGGCCATGATCAGGCTGTACTGCTCGTGGTTGTCTCTGTGTACGCTGATGCCGATGTCGTGCAAGCAGGAGGCGAGTACAACGATCATTTCAGCGTCTTCGACGGTCATGCCATAGTCTTTGACGATGTTCGGCCGGATGCCGGCCTGCACCAGCAGGCGCAGGAGCTGCAAAGCGTTGCTGGTGACGATACCGATGTGTTCGGGGCCGTGGTCGGTAATGCCCGTGCGGGTTACAGCGTTGACGTTGGCCATGCGCCAAAGTTGGTGAAGTTTGATATCCTGGCCGATGTGATCCAGCAATATCTGCAGTTTCTCGTTGCCGTCGGCGGGGAGCTCGTGAATCCAGCCGATGTCACCTGCGCCATCAACCAAGCTATCGCCGGAGCCCCCGTTGATTGGCCACGGGACCATGTTCGATTTCAGATTCGTCATTTATGATCGTCCATTCACGGATTATTCTGGTCTCTTACTCTCTCCTCAACTTTGGCCACTTTGAGGAGTGATCGCGCCGGAGCCTGTCCTGAGGCCTGGGCCGGACCAGGACCTGTCGAAGGGTGCGAACGGGTCACAAGATACGGCCCGTGGGCGTGCCTTACTCCTCAGCATATCGCGGTATCAGAAAAATGGCCAAAGTCGAGTTACTCTCATCTCCTACCCCACTTTACACCAAGAAGACGTTTTTGTCCAGTTCCCCTCGCTTATACCAAGGAGTTTCTTTGACTTGCTATATGGAGAACATCATCGGCGCATACTCCTCCAGATAGATGGCCGGCATCACCCCAATCGGAAAGGCGAACAGGGCGACCAGCGCCAGCATGATGTATGCTGCACTATACCTGTGCCTATTTGCTCAGATTGCCCGCCAGGCTTATAATTTGACGCTTGTTACGCACTTGACGACATTGACACGCCCCGCTAGGAGATAGATTGCTCATGCGACTGGTCGCGCTTGTCCGACAAGGATTCGTAGTGGTGGCTTCAGCCGCTCTGAGAACGACCGAAGCCTGTCCCGAGGCCCTTCCTGAGGCCTGGTCCGGCCCAGGACTTGGCGAAGGGCCAGGTCGAAGGATCGTTACTACGGCTTTCTTCAATAGAAGCTTGGTGGGCTTTGCCCTGGTTCTGATGCTGGCGTTGACAGCCTGCGGCGGCCCTGCCCAGCCGGCCCAACCACCGCCGACGCCACTCCCTCAGGCCACAACGTCACCTCCCACCGTGGCTCCACCGCCGACCTCCACACCGAAGCCAACACCAACGCCGCTATCCCTCGCGGATGTCGGCAGCGAGTTCCGCACATTCGTGAACGAAGCTCACCAGTACGCGATTCAGGTTCCCATCGATTGGGAGATCACACCCCGAGGGGCCAGCCACGCTGACAGAATTGAAGTCACCGCCCCCGGCTCTAAGGAAATTCGCGGACCCAACGTCGTGCCGCCGCTGGTGTTTGACGTCTCGGCTCTGAAACCGGATGCCGGCTACAGCAGCATTAGTGACGTTGAAGCCAATCAGTCTATCGGGGACGAGATCCTGGACAAGGTCGATCTCGAGGTCAATGGGCTGCCGGCGCGGCGCATTCACTCCCGGGATGTGGTATTCGGCGATTCCCGCCACTACATCATCCAACGTGACAGTCAGTTCTTCATCGTCGATGTGTATGGGTACGACCAGGCCCCTATCGAACCAATCCTGAACACATTTGGTCCGCCGCCGGAGCTGACAACGGAGACCGTCACCGGGCAAATACAGGAACTCGACCTCCGGGCCCGCACGATGATACTGGCTACAGACACGGGTCCCAACCGGAAGGTGGTCTGGTTCACGGATACCGAGATATTGCCGCAAGGCCGGCTGGAGGAGCACATCGACGCCGGTGATCGCATCACAGCCGAGGGAGTCGTCACGGACGGTGGTGAGATGCAGGCCACACGCCTCACGCTGCTGGCACCGGAGCACGCCGGCAGCCAGCCTGTGTTGGAGTTTCAGCGGCTCGGTGGTATCGCCGGCTTCCAGGATCGGCTCGTGATTTTCGATGATGGCACGGTCCGCCTGCAACGTGGCAGCGAGGAGCCTGTCGAGAAGGTCCTCCCGGAAGATCAGTGGCAGAAAGTGAAGAACGACGTTACCATCTTCAAGTCGTTCGCCTGGCATAACGAGGACAATCCGGGCGGCCCCGACAGTCTGGTAACGGACCTCGATTTCTACGGGACCGGCAAGTTTGAAGCAGCTTTTGACAATCAGGAGGAGATCGTCGGCTATCTTCAGGAGATCCTCACCCAATTGTCAAAATAGCGGGATTTGGGCCTCAGCCTGTTCGATAATCGGACTGAGGCCCACAATCTTCTTGAATTCCTGCCGATCCACGTCGGGTGCGCCGGCCATGGCCTGGAGATGGCGGGCCTTGATTGGCGACCAGCGGCGTTCGGCCAGTTCGCGACGCCAGAGCGGATTTCGCATGAGCTTGACGCGTAGCAGGTCAACCAGCCGATCAGGTAGAACCAGGTAGCCGACCACGGATTCCGGCAACACATCGATCCCCAGCTCGCTCCAGCGTCCCGTCTCTACGATGCGAAACGCGTGGGTGGCATGGCCGCCCTCACCCCATACAACATCGGCGATGCCGGTGCCGACGGAGAACCCCAGCCGCTTTCCAAGGCGGTGCAGCGCATCTGCAATGGCTGGCCGCTCCGCCGGGTCGATGGCCCGCCGGCCCCACACACCAGGCTCGATCTCCTTGCCGTAGGCTGCAAGCAGTGCCCGAACCAGTTCCGCCTCGGGGGTCAGCCAGCCCGGAAAGTGGCGATACACCTCAACCGGCCTGACCGCCGGCACGCGGTTCAGCAGGTCGATGACGGTCTCCTCTACCCGCTCAGCCAGAGGTTCGGCAGGCGACGGCTCCGGCAGCCACCAGTGGGTTGGTTTGTCCCCGGCGACATCCGTCCTGAGCCCAGACGAAGGGTCCGCCCTGAGACCAGACGAAGGGGCGGTCAGGACGCCCCCCGAGAGGGCCGTTCGCAGTCCCTGACGCACGTGTTGCCTGGCGAAGGCCAGCGGTGAAATATCGGCTTCCAGAGCGATCATCGCATGGTGTAACAATCCGCTCCTGGATAGATGTGTCATGGCGGCGGTGGCGACCCAGCCGTAAGTCAGGGGCTCAGCTCTGGCAGCGATCAGGTCAGCGGCGGCATCTACAGCGGCCCTTTCGATGATTTCTGCCAGGGCCGGTGCGTCTGGTAGCGGCGATGGAGCCACGGGTGAGGTGGGCGTGAAAGCCATCTGGTAAGTGCCACCGGCGGCGTCGAAGAGATGGGCCGGCTCCATCAGCGGGGGTTGGTAAACGAAGTCGTCGAGGGGCGCGTACGGTGCCATGGCTGCCAGCACAGCGGCCGCGCGATCCGGATCATCATCCCCGAACCGGAATACCACCCGCCCGTCTGGACGAAGGGCTGGCACCAGAGCGGACATCGTAGCGCCCAGCGCGCGGACGTGGCGGGCCCAACCACCAACGGGTGGCTGGAGCCCGCCAGCCTCACCTCGCCCGAACACCCATCGGCTCCACAACCGCTCCCAGGTCCATACATCCACATCCAGCGCCGGTGGAGCTCCCAGCATGAGCGCGATGTGCCCCACCGGCAACTGTCGGGCGAGCCGGCGGATTGGGCCGGCGGCCAGGCCGACGTCAGGAGCCGGGTCGAATTCATGAAAGAACGCCTCGAGATCGGCCGCCATGCGAATCGGTGTATCGAGTGCGTCGGCTGCCGGCGCCTGGGTCAGCAAATGCCAGATGTTGCGCTCGATGATGCGGGCTGGATCGAGGGGATCGGGCTGTTGCCGGCCGGCATCCAGCGCGTGGAGCAACCACAACCGCAAGACATGTTGCGAGGTTGGGTCGTCGGACAGTTCAGCGTCGATCTTGCGCGTGATGTCCGCCAGAGCTGTCAGGTTGCGCGGGCTGTACTCGTCCAGGTGTCGGCGGGCAATCTCGCGCCCCGACCGGTCCTGGGCGTCCACGAGCCATTCCAGGATGAACCAGAAACTCAATCCGCGCCGCTCAAACCGGCCTGTGCGTTCGGCATCGCTTTCGTCCGCTGGTCCCCGGCCCTGAAATCCACAGGCGACACAGGTGAGTTCCTTCTCAACGGGTGCCTGGCGCGCCGGATCCCAGATGAAAGCAGTGGCCGATGCCGGCTCGTCACAGTGGGGACAGGTTGTCTGGTAGAGGTTCTGGATGTACAGGTCCAGTGGCGTATCTCGTTTGCTGGTCGCAGCAAGTCGGGCCAGCGCGCGTCGCCTGGCGGCATCGTCGATGGGCACCAGGCTGCCCCACAGGCGCAGTTGCTGGGCTGGTGTGCGGACCAGCAGTACCACGCGCCGCCGGCGCTCAAGTGCAGCTCTGGCGATGGTGGCATCCCCGGCAAACGGCACCAGCACGACGTCGCCGGGTGCCGAATGGGCCTGGATGATGTCCGCCCAAAACGACACCGCCGGCTCTTGGTCGTCGATTGGAATCAGATGTTTCGCGCTCACGACACACCCTCCGCTCGGAACTGCTATGTTAAGTATACCACAAGGCACCCGCTGATGTAACTGTGGTGGGTTATATGAACTCGGCTTTGGCCATTTTGAGGAGTGAGCACGCCGGAGCCTGTCCTGAGGCCCCTCCTGAGCTTGACGAAGGGCCTGTCGAAGGGTGCGAACGGGTCACAAGATACGGCACGTGGGCGTGCCTTACTCCTCAACATATTGTGGTATCAGCAGAATGGCCAAAGTCGAGATGAAAGTCCCGCCGGGTATTGATTTGTTAGAACAAGTGTGCTATAATGTGGGCTGGTGAGTGACCAAATGCTGGGTTAGAGCCGATATCCTTCTTAATGAGGACCGCTGTGACTTGCGTTTTTCTCTGGAATCATGTAAACTATAAGCGCTCGGCGCTTAGAAAGGAATAAACAGCACGATGGCTGACAGCGAACGTGAAAAAGCATTGGAAACAACCCTGTCGCAGATCAAGCGTCGATTCGGAGACGGAGCCATCATGAAAATGGGTGAAGCTCCCGGGATTCAAGTTGAGGCTATCCCCACGGGCTCCTTGGCGCTGGATGTGGCGTTGGGTATTGGGGGCATTCCCCGGGGTCGTGTCACCGAAATCTTCGGCCCGGAATCGTCGGGTAAGACAACGCTGGCGCAGCACATCATAGCCGAAACACAGAAGATGGGCGGTGTGGCAGCATTCATCGACGTCGAGCATGCCCTGGATCCCAGCTATGCTGAAAAGTGTGGTGTCAACGTTGACGAGCTCTACATCTCCCAGCCCGATACGGGCGAGCAAGCGCTTGAAATTGCGGAAGCTTTGGTGCGTAGTGGTGCTGTAGACGTGATCGTCATCGACTCCGTGGCGGCGTTGGTTCCGCGCGCGGAGATTGAGGGCGAGATGGGTGACTCCCATCCCGGTCTGCAGGCAAGGCTGATGAGTCAGGCGCTGCGGAAGCTGGCCGGAACCATCAAGCGTTCCAATACAGCGTTGATCTTTACGAACCAGCTACGGCACAAGATCGGCGTACTGTTCGGAAACCCGGAGACGACCAGCGGTGGCATGGCGTTGAAGTTTTACGCGGCCGTGCGGCTAGACCTTCGTCACAGCGAGGCCATCAAGAGCGGTGGCGATATCATCGGCAGCCGCGTGCGGGTGCGGGTCAAGAAGAACAAAGTAGCCCCTCCATTCCGTAAGGCCGAGTTCGATATCATGTACAACGGGGGTATTTCCAGAGCTGGCGACGTCCTGGACATGGCTGTGGGAATGGACATCGTTGACAAGCGAGGATCCTATTACTACTACCACGGCGATATGCTTGCCCAGGGCCGCGAAAATGCCAAGGCCGAGTTACAGAACAATCCGGCCCTGCTACTGACCATAGAAAACGAGGTGCGAAAAGCAGCCGGCCTACCAACGAAAGACATCCCGCAAGGGATGGAAACGCCGGTTGCTGAAGAGGAAGAAACGCAAACCGAACAAGAGGAAAGCGATCAGGCGTAGCACTCGTGACTATGCCTGGCGAACCAGAAGCGAGCGGGAAGCCCAGCGGCTGACTGAGCCTCTGAAGATCGACCCGAAGGAGAGCTCCACAGTGCTTGTGCTTCCATCACAACAGCTATCGCCCCGCCCCCGGGGGGCAGCGCACTCCCATTGGCTCGTAAGAACGAATCACTGTCCTGGCGCAGTGATGTAGGCACGGCGGGCACGTGTTGATGAGAACAGTGAACAGATGTACCGACAGTGACGGATAGCAGATCGAACAGGAACTGAACAATCTGAGTTCGGACAGGCAAATTGGGAAATAAGAGCCTATCCGAAAGGAGTTCGTAGTGGCGGCCCTTCGGCTTAGCTGCGTCCCGAGCCGGTCGAGGGGCTCAGGGCAAGCTTTAGCTGCTTTGAGAGTGACTGAAGCCTGTCCCGAGCAAAGTCGAGGGATCGTTACTACGGGTTTTTCGGGAGATTGGGGAAATAAGCCTATCCGGAAGGAGTTCGTAGTGGCGGCCCTTCGACCTAGCTGCGTCCCGAGCCGGTCGAGGGGCTCAGGGCAAGCTTTAGCTGCTCCGGGAACGACTCAAGTCGTTACTACGAATTGCACGGATAGCCACTAATAAGTGGATCGCAATCACATAATAGATCTGTCTCCGCACGTCGTACGCTGGCTATCGGGTTGAGGGAGGGTATGTTTTTGCGCCGCCAGCGGGGCATTGCCTCGGGCAATGGGGTGCGCGTGCGTGTAGAAGGCGATAGCTGTGGCAACACGCCACAGCTTTTTTGTTACCTGGGGCTGAGAGATCAATGGCCGGCACCGTTACCGCACTGCGTGTGCAAAAGAAGCGCCAGAACCGGGTCAACGTGTACCTGGACGGCCACTACGCGTTCGGGCTCAAGGACATCGTTGCAGCGCGACTGCGGATTGGCCAGCAGTTGACCGATGACGAGATCGCTGATCTCAAACAGCAGGACACTTTCGAAGAAGCGTACAACAGCGCTCTCAACTTTCTATCATATCGACCGCGAAGCACGGCTGAGATCAGGTTGAATCTGCAACGCAAGGCAGTGCCAGACCCGCTGATCGAGGACGTTATTGAACGTCTGTCGCGGGCCGGCCTCTTGGACGATGCCGGCTTTGCCGAGTACTGGGTTGAACAGCGCGAGCGATTCAAACCGCGAAGTGCCCAGATGCTCCGCTACGAACTAAGGCAGAAGGGCGTTGCATCACACAACATCGAACAGGCTCTGCAGGGCTTGGACGAGGCCGACAGCGCCCGCCGACTGGCCGGCCAACGAGCGCACCGCTATGCTCATCTTGAGCGCGAAGCGTTCTGGCACAAGATGGTCGGTTATCTACAACGTCGAGGCTTTCGGCATGAGACGATCAAGCCGATCATTGAGGAGCTGTGGCAGGAAATCGAACATGCCAATTCTGATTCTTAACCAACTGAGACGATTGACGTCCGGCACCAGGGCATTGACCTGGGTCGATGCCCCCGGTACTTACCGCGGTCCTGAATCAATCCAACCGGGCTGTCACTGCCGGGCCGGACCGCGCCTTTGTACCACCAGGAGGTGGCTAAGTGGGAAACGTTTTGCTGACAATAGTAATTGCGCTAGTGGTTGGAGCAATAGGCCTCGGCGCTGGCTATTGGTATCGGGCGTATCGCGATGAACGCGAAATTGGATCTGCTCGATCGCAAGCTGAGACAATCATCGCGCAGGCTGAAGCGGAGGGCAAGGGACTTGTCCTGAGTGCTAAAGATGAGGCCTTGAGGATTCGAGATGAAGCGGAGGTAGAGGCTAACAGACGACGTCAGGAACTGCAGAAGCAAGAAGAGAGACTGGTAGTCCAAAGGGAGAAGCTTGATCGCCGGTACGACCAACTGGAAGGTCGTGCGCGCAACCTTGACAAGCGAGAGAGACGGCTCCAGCAAACAGAACAAGCCATAGAAAAAATGCGACAACGCCGCATCGCAGAACTGGAGCGGGTCGCCGGCCTGAGCCGCGAGGAGGCCCGTGCTGAGCTGCTGCAGGCTGTTGAAGAGGACGTCAGGACGGATGCGGCGCGAATCATCCGCGAAGTTGAGATGCAGACCCGGGACGAGGCAGAACGACGCGCCCGGGAGATCATTGTGACGGCGATTCAGCGTTGCGCAACAGACTATGTGGCCGATAACGTCGTATCCACCCTCACGCTGCCCAACGACGACATGAAAGGACGCATCATTGGCCGGCAGGGTCGGAACATCCGCGCATTCGAGCAGGCAACCGGGGTAGACGTCATCATCGATGACACGCCTGAGTCGGTTGTCCTCTCATGCTTCGATCCCGTGCGGCGGGAGATTGGCCGGCAGGCTCTGGAGAAGCTCGTCAATGATGGCCGCATTCACCCCGCCCGCATCGAAAGCATTGTTGAGAAAACCAAAGATGAGGTCGAGGCCATCATTCGTGAGGAAGGCGAGAAGGCCGCCTATGAGGCGAAGGTGCCCGGGTTGCACCCGGAGCTGTTGAAACTGCTGGGCCGCTTGAAGTTCCGCACCAGCTACGGCCAAAATGTGCTTCAGCACTCCGTCGAAACAGTCCACCTGGCCGCCATGCTGGCGGCTGAGGTGGGGGCGGATGTGGACGTGGCGCGGGCCGGCGCACTGCTACACGACATTGGCAAGGCCGTAAGTCACGAGGTGGAAGGGCCGCACGCCGTCATCGGTGCCGATATCGCCAGGCGGCATGGCATGGGGCCGAAGATCGTGAATGCGATTGCATCCCACCACCATGAAGAGGAGCCGCAGAGCGTTGAGGCCATCATTGTCGAAGCGGCCGACGCCATTTCCGGTGCCCGGCCAGGGGCCCGGCGCGAGACGTTGGAGATGTACGCCAAGCGCATCAAAGCACTGGAGAATATCGCCCGCCAGTTCAAGGGGGTCGAAGAGTGCTATGCAATCCAGGCCGGTCGTGAACTCCGCATCATCGTGAGGCCAGATGCCATTGACGACCTGGCGGCCATTCAACTCTCCCGCAACATCGCGAAGAAAGTCGAAGAAAGCCTGGAGTACCCCGGACAGGTCAAAGTAACCGTCATCCGTGAGACACGAGCTGTCGAGTACGCTAAGTAGGGATTGAGGTTCCAGCACTACACCCTGTATTTCAGATATCACCCGGCTTCGGGATGACCTGAGTGGACATTATGTGTTATAATTAGGTGAGATATTTCTCTTTCTCAGGCGGTAGGTCCATCGTTGAAACGGAGGCCCCTGGGCAGCCATCCCAATAAGGAGGCGACGTCATGGAAGACATCATCAAAGTCTCAGCTCGGTCACGGACCACTGCGGTTGCGGGCGCCATCGCCGGGGTGGTGCGCGAGAGTAACCATGCCGAGGTCCAGGCTATCGGTGCCGGCGCTGTGAATCAGGCAATCAAGGCCTGTGCCATCGCACGTGGCTATCTGCAGGAAGACGGGATCGACGTCATTGTCATCCCCTCCTTTGTGGAGGTGATGATTGGCGCACAGGAGCGAACCGCATTACGCATGGTGGTAGAACCACGCTGACCGATATTTCAGTACGGGAGCACAATGCGGATCCATGGCACGGTACACAGATGACACGGACCATAAGCCGTGTCATCTGTGAGAATCCGCGTTGTGCTTGCGTTCGGCCAACTCCCGAAATGCCTCAGCCGAGACTTCCAGCAACTTGCCGTTCTCCCATCTGATAATTGCCATTTCTTTGACCAGGTTGATATCGACGACCTCGCCGGTGCCCCGGGGGGTGGAAATGGAAGTGCCGACGGCCGGCAGTTCCCCCTTAATCTCGGTGTATTGGTCATCCTCATAGGTGAGACAACAGAGCAGCTTTCCACAATTGCCGGAGATTTCCGAGGGGGCCAGTGGCAACCCCTGGTTCTTGGCTGCTTTGATAGATACGCGAGGGAAGCCATCTGTTAACCAGGTTGAGCAACACTGGCGTAGACCGCATCTACCGAAGCCGTCGATCAGTTTCGCTTCGTCCCGCGCACCAACCTGGCGTAGATCAACCCGCGTCTTCAGTGTTTGGGTGAGGTCGCGCACCAGTGCTCGAAAGTCAACCCGGTCGTCTGCCGTGAAATAGATGGTCAGCCGGCTGCCGTCAAAGTTGTACTCCGCCCGGATGGGCTTCATTGGCAACCCGTGCTCCTTGGCTTTTGCCCGCGCAGTGGCCAGGGCCTCCGGTGCTTTCAGCTTCAACTGTTCCATCTCTGTGAGGTCCCGCCAGTCGGCCTGCCGGCGGATGGGCTTCAGAGAAGTTCGTATCGCTTCATCGACAACCCGTGTGGGAGCAATGACGACCTGGCCGGCCTCGATGCCCTGCGACGTTTCTACCACAACCCAATCGCCGGTGTCCAGGTCCTCAAATCCTGTGGGGTCGAAGTAGTAAACCTTGCCTGCTCGCTTGAAGCGGATTCCTACGATGGTGGCCATGGCATATTCTTTCACAATCGAAGCGAAACGCGGACAGCATCAGATTCGTTGTCATATCATAGCAGTGCGTATTGCATGCTGCGTGTTGAGAGATGCCGCCTCGACGAAATACACAACAACAGGTTTCACGATGGCATGTTGAGGAGAAGGACCTCCAATGCCAACCGTGTGTTCACATTGGCATCGATCTGCCGGATGGTTTGCTGGATGGCATGAATAGTGCCGGCAATTTGCTGGAGAGCGTAGCCGGCGGCCTGGCTTTGCAGGGTCGGCAGATGGTCGGCGTTCGTCACAGCCTGGACTGTGCCAGTCTTCACCAACATCAGGTCACGCCACCAACTCAACCACAGGGCCAGTGTCTCCGCCAGATGTTTCTCGTCTCGGCTCAGGCGATAGGCCATGTCAAGCCGATCCACTCGCCCGGCGCCGGCCACGGAGGCTAGCGTACCGATCTCCGCTTGACGCCGATCCAGAATCGCGCTATCCTCTAGTGCCGCAACGGCCCATCCCACCCGACCGCCGGATAACCGGGCCAGCAGGGCAGCTCGTTCTGGTTCAACATGCCAACGGTCTTCCAGGACAGTCTGTACCCGATCGATGGCCAGGGGGCGCAGCGGCACTACCCGGCATCGAGAGACCACGGTTGGCAGTAGCGCCCTGGCATCTGTTGCCGTCAGGAGAAGCACGACGTGGGCCGGCGGCTCTTCCAGGGTCTTCAACAGGCTGTTGGCGGCTTCACGGGTGGCCCGCTCGACGTTCGGGAGCAAAAACACGCGCCAGCGCGCCTCGACGGGGGCCAGTGAGGCACTGCGCTGGAGTTCGCGAATCTGGTCGATTTTGATCAGGTTGTTGTCGGTCTGGATGGTGCGAACGTCCGGATGCCGGTCATCGACGATGAGCCGGCATGCCCGACACGTACCGCACGGTGGATTCTCGCCTGTACAGTTCAGCATGCGGGCAAAGGCCGCAGCCAGCGTCCGCTTGCCGATGGCCGGCGGGCCGGTGAAGAGATATGCCTGTGCCGGCTGACCAACAAGGGCAGCGCGCCGCAATTGTTGAACGGCTGTTTCGTGTCCGGCGATGTTGTTCATTGATCGTGGTATGTCAGGCTGGTAACGCGAATTTTGACGAAATTCGGACGCGTTTACGACTCACATAAGACCGTGGTGTGTTATCCTGTTGGCCCTGAATTTGCGCCTGTCGAGATTTTAACATGAGCAGAGGATAAGTACAAACAGCAGCCGGGGGGATACGCCAGAGACATGGAGCGATCACCAGATGAAAGAGATGCTGAAGCTGCTGTGGGTCGTCGTGGCTATTGCTCTCGTCGCACCGACCACGACGCTGGATCTGCAGACACTGTTCGATAACACCGGCGATGTTGACGGCCACCGTCCCCACGACCTGGCCGACAGCCAGCAAACGACACCCGTACCTCCCCTCCGGTACACATTGTGTCCTGGCGACACAACTACCCTCCAGTACAAAGTCCATATCCCGCCGGCCCCCCTCCAGGCCGACATCATCTTCGCCTTCGACACAACCCTCAGCATGGATCGGGTAATCGAGACGGCTCAGCAACGCGCTGTCGAGATCATGTCTAACCTACAAGCCCTGCTGAGTGATGTGCAGTTTGGCATCGTAGACTTTCGAGACTATCCGATCAGCCCCTTCGGAGGCCCAAACGACTGGCCCTATCAACTCCGTCAGACACTGACTCATAATACATTCGACATACAAGCGAGGATCGAAGAGCTCGAAAGCGAAGGCGGGGGTGATGTGGAGGAAGCATACTCTCGTGTTTTGTACGAGGCATATGCCGACGAACACATCGATTGGCGTCCTGAAGCACGTCATTTCGTCATCGCCTTCGGTGATAGCGTGCCTCACGACGACGATCTGAACGCTGGTGTTCCGATGCCGCAACCTTTCCGGCCAGGCTTGGTATGGCAAACCGGGGGCTATCTGCCACCGCACCTAGATCCGGGACGAGATGGGCGCAACGGAACAGACGACGATCTCGATTTCCAACCAGTCTTGGACAACCTTGGCGATCACTCAATCACGCTCCTATTCATCGTTTCCGGTGTCAGTCACTACTTGGAGGTTGAAGGCCTCACGGTTGATGACTTGCTCACCTACTGGCAGGCCTGGGCAGGCATGACGGGACCTGGCGGGGATGCCAAAGTGCTGGAAGATGCCAACACGCTGCCGGCCACGATCCAGTCGCTGGTGACGGCGGCCGTCCGCCACCTGAATCAACTCACCGTGCTCGTTGCGCCGTCCTGGTTCGATGAGTGGGTCACCATTGTCCCACCGACCTACGAAGACTTCGACATCCCGCCCGACGGTCTGGATCGACACTTCGAAGTGACCATCACCGTCCCTCTCACCGTGCCGGCCGACCATTACATGTTCGATCTCATCGTCGAGGGGGATGGCACAGTGTATCAACGGCAGCGCGTGGAAATCACCGTGCCGGAGGGTTGTTTCGCCACCCCAACGCCAACATGGGAACCCCCTCCGACACCGAGGCCTCGCTGGATGCTCTACGTGCCATTCGTCGCCAACGATCTCGTGAACTGGTAATCTGTGACCTCTAACCACCTGTTGGTGGTTGATAACCCTCCGGGGTCAACGTTGGCGTTGGTTTGGGAGGTGGATAGGGACCTTGGGGTGTGTCTGTGGGCGAGAACGGATAGCCCACAGGTGTGGCTGTGGCCCCCACGGGCTCCGACAATTGCTGCGCCGGGGTAGCCGGTGGGGGGGTAGCCGATGGTCCGGTGAACTGATCGAGACGCTGGGCCAGGATCACAAATACGGCAACCAATACGAGGATCAAGATAATCCTTCGGGCATTGTCCATTCACTAGCTCCTCATTGATGAAGTCTTGTTCGATTTCCTCCTTCCCCAATTCTATGCTGTTACCCAGGATTCGTCAATTCCCCTCAGCCGAGGTGTTTCTGCAACCACGCCGGCACGATGCCCAGAAGCTGACGGTTGGCGCGAATCTCTATATGGTTGAACCAGCGCGGTAGATACCGCATCAGTGGCTGGTCCGAGCTGATGTCTGGTCGAACCTGGTCGGTAATCTCCCGTAATTCAGCCCGGGGCAGGTCGCCGGCCAGCGCCTTGGTGCCGGCAATGATGTTGGGGATATCGCGCGTGCTGACGACCAGTAGCGCCGGCCCCGGAAATGCCGGCACGTCCCCCAACTCCTTCAGCAAGTTGATCACGTAACCCGAGTAAGGCTCGCGCACGAACGGGCTGGGCAGGTTCTCAAACATCCACGTGCCAAACTGCGATACTTCCTGAACCACCGACGGCGCGATAGCTACCACGGCGTCGGCGTCGGTCATCAGCGACAGCCGGCCACTCAGACTGTGGCCGACGGCTGCTACGGAGCCATAGCGGCGCATGTACGCCAGGCTGCCCATCAGGTCATCCAGCACGCCGGCTCCGATGGGGGTTGTGTTCTCACCATGCCCTCGCAGGTCGATGGCCAGCACGGCGAAGCCGGCATGTGCCAGGTAGGCAGCCATGCCTAACCATTCTTCTTTGGAACTCCCGTAGCCGTGGCTGACCACGATTCCACCTCTGGCGGGGCCAGGATCGAACAAGAAGGCCGGCACAGGCTGTCCGTCGAGGGACATCACATCGTCTGCACGTCTGAACTCCATTTCGGTCCTCCCTCTATGAATCGTCCAGGCAAAGCGAACGCCCCTCACTATCCCGATGCGCCTTTACACCGAGTATGCGAGGGGCGTGTCGAAACTACCTATCGTCACTGCCTACAGTTGGGTAGACTCCCCGCCGGCCACAAACTCCAGCAGGCAGCGCCCCCATAGCCCCATGATCAGGGGTACAAGACCAATGATCGCTACGACAATGCCGGCCGTCGTTGCCCCGAGGACAAACCACCCCCAGTAAATGAGGGCCAATCCGATAACCACGCGCAGGAGCCGCCCCCAGGTAGCGTTCATGAAATGAGTCAAACCTGTCATCTTACAGTCCTCCTCGTATCAAATGTGATGGATGCGTTCAAAACGGGGTGGTAGGGGCGGGTCTTGCACCCGCCCAGACCCACCTGATTGTGTTCCAACTGCTTAGATGCAGGAATCACGAAAAGGTTTCATCATGCTTCGCCGATCATCTGGCGGGCAGCTTCGCTCCAGTCCATCCGTCCCCCGTGCTCCAGGAGGTACTCGAAAGCACTCAGGGCCGCCTTAGCGCCGTCGCCGATGGCGATGAGGACCTGTTCCGAAAAGCTGTCAGTGACGTCGCCGGCGGCGAAGATGCCTGGCTGGCTTGTTCGGCCGCGCTGGTCCACCACAATCTGGCCGGCCTCGTTTACGTCAACCAGGGGTGCTACCAGCGCCGACTGTGGCTCCAAGCCGAGTTCGACGAACACGGCCTCGACGGGAATCTCGCGTTGCTCACCGCTGGCCGCTTCCACAACGATGCTTTCCACGTACTCGTGCCCCCAGATGGCAACGACTCTCCAGTTCTGCAAAACATCAACGTTCGCCGCATGTCGGACATAGTCGCCCAGGCTGGACTTCAGCATACCATCATCGGGGGTAATGAGATAGACCTGCCGGGCGGCCTCGACCAGCCCGGCTGCTGCGCGCAACGCCAATCGACCACTCCCGACCACGGCAATGTCCTTATCAATGAACAAATGGGCGTGGCTAATGGCTGAGTAGCTGACGCCTCGTCCTAGCAGCCGCTCCTCACCCGGAACGCCCAGTGCATGTGGCATAGCACCCGTAGCAATGATAATAGCTCTCCCCTCGAACGTTGCCCCGGCGTCGGTCTGCACCAGAAAGCTCTGGCCGGTTGCTGTCACGCCGGTCGCCCGATCAATGCGATGTGCGTAGTCAAGATACCGGAGCTGGCCCTTAAACTTGTCTAACACCTCGTCACCGGTGATGATCTCGTGCTCCTCCATGTCTGGAAGCTGCATCCGGAAGTTGGCTTTGCCTCCCAACTCCTCACTGACCAACAGGGTTTCCACCCGTCTGCGGATGGCGTAGACCGCTGCCGTCAGGCCGGCCGGCCCACCGCCGATGATGATCAGGTCATACATGCTGTGTTCTCCTCCTGAAGAGAGCACCGATTCCGCGCTTACGTTGTCTAACATATTTTACCGAGTCAAGGTCAAAAATCCGTCCCTCCCAGGTCTGATCGTGGTCCAATCACCGGCAAGGCCCGCGTGGGGTGGCCGGCTGGCCATCGGCGATTTCGACAATCGGCCAGGTTGACATGTGCCGCCTGTATCACGATAATAAAGAATCGATTGCGACTACTCAGGTACCCTCCCGCAGGTTGTAACGAGCAGCGGTTTTGCCTCTCGAAAAGGAGCTGAGTACAGCGATGCTTGGCCAGAGAGGGTTTAACCTGCGGGAGGGTGAGCGGTTGCCGTCGATTCACCCAACGTCACCGAAACATTATGAGGAGGTCTTTGTGGAACGAACCCTGGTTTTGATCAAGCCGGACGCCGTGCAACGAGGATTGATCGGCGAGATCATTGCACGCCTCGAGCGGCGTGGCCTGAAGATCGTGGGGCTAAAGCTCGTAGATGTCACGGAAACGCTGGCTCGCGAACACTACGCGGTCCATGAAGGTAAACCGTTTTTCGAGCCGCTCATATCGTACATCACGTCCAGTCCGGTGGTTGCGCTGGTGGCCGAGGGACCGAAGGCTATCGAAGTTGTGCGCCGGACGATGGGGGCAACAGCGCCGGCCGAGGCCACCCCAGGGACGGTCCGGGCTGACTACGCGTTGGAAATCGGCCGAAACCTGGTGCATGGCTCGGACGGGCCGGAGACGGCACAGCAGGAAATTGCGCTGTGGTTCGACGAGGAAGAATTGATCAGTTGGGCGCGTGCGACTGACCGGTGGATATACGAGTAGAGGACACGTACAGAGCGCCGGCCTTCATTGAATTCGCACGACCAGGGTTGCCTCTTCCCAAAACTGCTCGAGCTTGTAGTATTCACGTTCGTCCGGGGCAAAGAGGTGAACCACGACATCGCCGTAGTCGAGAATGATCCAGCCGGACTCTGCTGTTCCTTCTACGGCCAGAGGTCTGGTTCCCGAACCTTTCTTGATCGTATCGAGAATCGTGTCGGAGATAGCAGAAAGCTGGCGCCGGGTTTCCCCGGTGGCGATAACAAAATAGTCGGTGATCAGGGAGATGGGTCGGATGTCCAGCAGTACGATGTCGGCAGCCTGCCGATCATCCATGATGCCTACAATGGTACGAGCTAGTTCTGTACTCTCCAGTTGCGCGTCTCCTTTCGTGGAAATTAGAGATTGGAGATCGGCGATTGGGATCTTGCTGCCGACGAGACAATCTCTAATCTCTGGTCTCGGCTTTCGAGTCTCCCCTCTTCCTTGGTCAGTCTTTTGGGGGGGCGTTGGGCGTTTACCGAGATTATAGCTGGTTCACTCCTTCGCGTCCAGTGCGTCGAGCCGGTCTCGGATGCGCTGCCAGTGACTGCCGCGCCAGAATACTTTGCCACACCCCGGGCATTCCTGAAAGGCGCTGTGATGTTGAAAGATGTATGGCGGCACCCGCTCTCTCACCGCCGGCTTTGGTATTCGGCGCAGAGGCGTATTGCACGCCGGGCAGCGTGAGAAGACCTTTGTCTGCGTCAGGCCGAAGGCCCGCATGACCTGGCGCAACTGATCATCGGGAACGCCGCTCATGATCAGCAGGGACTGGATGCCGCGCCGCGCCGCGAGTTGGGTGTCTCGAGTCAACAAGATGCGATCTTCCGCCCGCGCTTGCCGGGCCAGTTCGTGATCATCGGCCTCGGAATACGCTGCATCATAACCCAGCAAACGGAGCCAATGCGCCAATCGACCCAGCATGGCGTCGCATAGGAATCGCATGGTAACAGAGAAGTCGCTGCTCGCACCGCAGTGCGACTGGCTACGGGGTTGGTGTGGGCCCCGTAGTGGGTGTCGCGGTCGGTGTGCGTCCCGTGGTGGGTGTCGCGGTCGGCGGCGCAGTCGGTGTGCGTCCCGTGGTAGGTGTCGCACTGGGCTTCCGGGTCGGCGTTCGTCGCGGTGTCGAGGTGGGCGGCACCCGGGTAGGCGTCCGTGTCGCCGTCGGCGTCGGAGTGGAGGTTCGTGTCGGCGTGGCCGTCGGCGTCCGGGTGTTCGTGGGGGTTGGTGTGGCCGTCGGCACCGGAGTCCCCTGGATTTCGATCAGCACGTCGCGCAGCCGGGTCAGGAAGGTGTCAAAGTGAGCGGACTCGGTTGCCACCGCTTTGACATCTGACCGAAGCGTTTCGACGTCCTTGCTCGTCGTTTCGATATCTCGCTTAGCTACCTCAAGATCGTTTCGAATCGTACCGGTGTAGTCTTCCAGTGTGTTGGCCTTTTCCTCCAGGGTCGCCAGGGTCTGGCTCAACCGGTCGGCCTCCAGTTGCAGGGCTTTGGCGTTGGCCTCCAGCTCCGCCTGTTTGCCCTGCAGTTGACCAATGGCTGACTGAGCCTCGCGGACTCCGCGCACTCGCGAGAAATCCAGCGTGCCGTTGAAGGCGTACAGAATGCCAAGCGTAACGGCTGTCGCAAGCACGGTGCCCAGGAATAGCAGAACCAGCCACTCGATCACGGCCCCCAGGCAGCCGTTGCGCTGTGGCTCGGCGGTCGGTGGCGGTGGTGGTTGGGCGAATCGGGGCTCCGCCGGCACGATGACTTCCTCCTCCACAGCCGGTGCTTCCGGGGTGGGCGTTGCCGCGACAAACCGTTCCGCCGCCGGCACCGCTTCCGGAGCTGCCTCCGGCTCCTCGATGGTCACGACCTCGGCCGGGGGCTCCAGTTCCACCTCGTCGGGAATCGGGGCTTCGATGGCCGGCGCTACAGTATTGCCGTAAGTGAGGAGATTGTCCAGTACTTCGTTGATTCCCAGCATGCGCTCAAGTCGCCTGTCCATGCGGGGAAAGACCTCAGCCGGATACAGGTCATCCTTGCTTTCGTAGCACACCAGGGCCGGCACAGAACGCCCAAAGTCTTCCTCCAGCGCCCCCTTGGTGCCGAACACGGGCCGCAACGCCACACTGGGGCCTACCGTGGCGCGATGATAGTGCGGGAACAGGTCTTCAATCTCATTGACATCGAGAATCTCGACCTCCGTACCCCTTTGTTTGAGTTGCTCCAGTTGCTTCAGCGCTCTCTTGTTGTCGATGTGGTATCTCTGGTCTGGTTCGTCGTGGGGACTGTAGTAGAACCGGATAAGTTCCACTTTCATGCGATGGCCTCCTTCGCCGGAAGTCGGATGTCGTGTGCGTATAGATTATACCAGAAAATGCCAAAACACGAAAGGGTTGACACTCGCGCGTGTGAAGCATATAATTATCTTACGCAGATTCGGCTATGCAGGTTGTGAGCCCCCGTGGCGGAATTGGTATACGCAGCAGGTTGAGGGCCTGTGCTCCTCGTGGGCGTGCTGGTTCGAGTCCAGCCGGGGGCATTTGAGTTGACAGGGCGGCGCCTTTGTGGTATACTAGTCATCGAGGTGCCCTGCTGTGATCGTGATGCGCGTAGAGTTTTGAGCCAACACCTTCACATCGGGAGCCAATCTTGGAGTGGAGTCGCCCGTTTAGCGGGCTGTCTCGCCAGTAGGCACCCACCTGCGTAAGCAGGTTCAAAACCCGCACACACACGGCATAGCGGGGCCATCTGTTCTAATCAGCCAGCAGCTTATCTGTTGGCTTTTTGTCTTGAACGGCGTTGATGGAAACGAGTAGGCGAGGGGAGTCGCTCCAGAGAGCCGGCCATCTGCTGCGAGGCCGGTGCACGAAGCTCGCCGAAAATCCTTCCGGAGCCGCCGCCCGAACGTTGGAGAGAGATCGTTGGTTAGCTGGATGGCTGGATGGCTGAATAAGCCGGACCTTTTCAGCCATCCAGCTATCGAAGCCATCTAGCCAATCAGTAGGCTCGGCCGGCCTCACCCGCCGTTACCCGGGTGCGAGTATCGGAGGCGCTATCTTTGTGGTCTCCCGTACTTGACAGAGTGAGCGGTTATCGCTAACCAGGGTGGTACCGCGGGAGTTGCGCATGTGCTCTCGTCCCTGCATGGGGACGGGAGCTTTTTTGTTGCGGGATGCGGGATGCGGGAAACGGGATGCGTGAGTGAGCGATACCGCAGATCACATACTACGCAATACGCAATACGCAGTACGCGATCTCAGTACCAAATTGAACTGTGCCCAGCACCTGGAGATTCTCATGACCGAATTGCTGTATCAGACCGATAGCTACCTGCGCGAGTTTGAAGCGACTGTCACAAAGGCAGAGGGCGATGCTGTGGTGTTGGACCGGACGGCGTTCTACCCGGGCGGTGGGGGACAGCCGGCGGACACAGGCACGCTCACCGTTGACGGCCAGACCTGGCAGGTGACGCAAGTCAAGAAAAAGGGGGCGGAGGTCTGGCATCATGTGGATGGTGAAGCGCCACCGCAGGGATCTAAAGCCATCGGGCGTATCGACTGGGATCGACGGTACCGCCTTATGCGAACCCACACGGCGTTGCACATTCTGTGCGGTGTGGTCTGGCGCGATTACGAAGTGCTGGTAACCGGCGGCAACATGAAGCCGGGTGAGGGACGCATGGATTTTGAATTTGAGCGGATGCAGAAGGAACTGGTCCAGGAGATCGAGGCGAAGATTAACGCGGAGGTAGAGGCGGCCCGCGACATCGAAGTCGCCATCCTGCCTCGCGAAGAAGCGTTTCGGATTCCAGATCTGATTCGCACCAAGATTAACTTGCTGCCCCCGAGCATCCAGCAGGTGCGAACGGTCCATATCAAAGGGCTGGACCTGCAGGCCGACGGAGGGACCCACGTTGCCAACACCCGCGAGGTCGGGCCGATCAGGATCGTCAAGTACGAGAGCAAGGGACGCATCAACAAACGGATTCACATCGAGCTGACGGACGAGATATGAGACGTCTACACCCGGTTGCTCACCACGAGCAAATGGTTGCCCAGGGCGAGTACGTGTACCTGCGGGACGGCCGCCCGACAGGGACTGTTGAGGCGTGGGAGCTAACGCGACTGCCAGATGGCGGCCGCATCTATCGCGCAGAGGTCGGTGACGGTGCGGGGTTGTGGCATTTGATGCTGGCCCCCGATGGCCGGCCTGATCGACTGCAGGCGCGCCTGCGTGACGAGGTTGGCCGGCGGTTCGACGCCACGTTCACCTTCTTCGACGACGAGGTGATGGTGGCCGCAGGCCAGGTTGGGAAGCGGCCGCTGAAGGACTTCGTCGAGTTGCCGTCAGGATTTGGGCTGGTCTGGTTGCCCTTCGCTGGCCGGGAACCAGCGCTGACTGGTTGCGGACCGGAAGTTATCGGTTTGCAGCCGGCGGTGCTGTACTGGATGCGCCGGCGCTCACCGAAGGACGGCTGGCTCCGTGCCGAGGCCGTTGAGTGCACGGTGGAGCGTGCGGGGCGGGGCATGTTGGAGGTGCCGGCCGGCTCATTCGAGGCCGAGGAGATCGTGTTTGCCGGCCCGGGCATGGCCGGCCAGCGGGCGTGGTTTGGCCGGCACGGTACGGTGTTGCAGTGGCAGTCGGACGGCCAGCCCCAGACATTGCTGAGCCGCTATTGGAGGTTTGACGACGAGTAGTTCGGTACGAACCACACTTCTGCCAGCAGACGACAGGCAACCGCGAGAGTATCAACGGTGGGCGGCAAAAGGCAGTTCGATATCCCGAAAGCAGAGTTGCGAGCGTTGTATCTGGAGCAGCAGCTATCCTTGGCCGCGATTGCCGAGATTCATGGCTGTAGTCCAGGCACAGTGCGTAATGAGTTGATGCGCAAGGGGATTCCACTGCGTGGCCCGATTGAAGCGGCTGCAGCCCGCCGTATCGAGTTGCCAAAGTCGCAGTTGGAGGATCTCTACTTGCATCAGCAAATGTCAGGGCCGGAAATTGCTGAGGTATTCGGGTGCAGCACCGCCGTAGTTTACCAGAGTCTGGAGTGCTACCAGATTCCACGGCGCAACAGGCAAGAGGCCGCAGCGTTGTCACGTGCCAAATTAAGCGTCCGTAAGGACATCGACGAGGCTACACTGCGTGAGCTGTATTACGGCCGGCAGATGTCAGAAGTCGAAGCCGCTAAAGCGCTGGGGTGTAGTCCCAGCACGGTCAGGCGGCGGATGGAGGAACTGGGGATCGAGAAGCGTTCGCCGAGCGAAACTCGAAAGCTCGCTGCTCAAAAGCTTCGGTTTGAGATATCGCAAGATGTTCTGGAAAGGTTGTATATCCAACAAGGACTCTCTGCTGAGGCAATCGGCGAGCAGTTGGGTTGCGGTTCCAACGTCATCAGAAGACGATTGGAAGAGCATGGGATCGACCTACGACCAGTAGCTCAAGCCGCGACGGTGTACCCGAAGACGGACTTCAGTGGAGACTTACTGGAGAAGGCTTACCTCATCGGGTTCCGACAGGGTGATCTCTACGTTGCCAGGCCAAACGAGGGTGGAATCACACTCCTGATCACATGCAGTTCTACCAAACGCGAGCAAGTGGCGTTGATTTGTTCCCTCTTCGACAAGTATGGCCGCGTGTCTGTTAGCGGTCCAAATACCAAGGGCAACTTCAGTGTACATTGCTTGGTCAATGAGTCATTTGAGTTCCTGTTGCCCAAAGAGGACAATATCCCAGACTGGATCCTGGCTGACAACGAGTGTTTTTTCGCTTTCTTCGCCGGCTATGCGGATGCCGAAGCTAACATAGGTGTATACAGTGGGAAAGCCAGGTTCAGAATCGACTCCTATGACAAGAACATCATCCTTAAGGCCCACGCCAAATTGGCATCACTGGGAATCGAGTTCCCGAAGCCTTACATAGATCGCAAGAAAGGCACTGTCAGTTGCCGCCGACAGGGTGGGACATATCACCAGGATCGGTGGCTTCTGGAAACGAAACGCAAAGCTACTCTCCTGCTGTTGTTCAAGCACATTGAACCGTATCTCAAGCATGCCAAGCGACGGCGGGACATGAAGAAAGCTATCGAGAACATCCAGTGGCGTAACGAGAAATACGGCGATCTTCATCGCTAACTTCGCGCCTGAGGAGGACAGCAATATGTTCAAGGACGTTGGCAGCACAGTGAGCTTTCCAGAAATGGAACAACACATTCTGGACTTCTGGAAAGACAACGCCATCTTTGAAAAAAGTCTTGAAAAGCGAGAGGGAAGCCCGATGTATGTCTTCTATGAAGGGCCACCCACTGCATCAAACTTACCGGGACTACATCATGTCCTTGCCCGTTCCTTTAAGGACCTTTTCCCTCGCTACAAAACCATGCACGGCTACCTGGTACGCCGGCGCGCAGGCTGGGACACCCACGGGCTTCCCGTTGAGCTCGAGGTTGAGAAGGAACTCGGACTCAAAAACAAACGTGACATCGAGAAATACGGTATCGCTGAGTTCAACCGAAAGTGCCGCGAGCGGGTCTTCCGTTACATCAAGGATTGGGAACGGCTCACAGATCGCATCGCTTTCTGGATCGACCTTAGCGATGCATACATCACCTATACCAACGAGTACATCGAATCCGTCTGGTGGATTCTGAAGCAACTGTGGGACAAGGACCTGATCTATCAGGGGTTCAAGGTGGTGCCCTACTGTCCGCGCTGCGGGACACCGTTGTCTGACCACGAGGTGGCCCTGGGGTACCGCCAGACTGATGACCCATCGGTCTACGTGCGCTTCCCGCTGCGTGACGAGCCGGATACCTACTTCCTGGTCTGGACCACCACCCCCTGGACCCTGCCGGGCAACGTCGCCCTGGCTGTCGGCGAGGACCTGGACTACGCCATCGTCCGGCAGAACGAGGAGCGACTCATCCTGGCTCGTGATCTGGTGGAGGACGTGATCCACGGGGACTACGAGATCACACATGTCGTCAAGGGCAGGGAAATGGTGGAGGAGCATCTGCACTACCTGCCGCTGTTCACGTTCCTGCCCACGGAAAAGGACGCGTACTACGTGGTCTCGGGCGATTTCGTTTCGACCGATGAAGGAACCGGCATCGTGCACATCGCGCCGGCCTTCGGCGCCGAGGACATGGAGGTCGGCCAGGCGCATGACCTGCCGATGTTCCAGACGGTGAACGAGCGCGGCGAATTTATCGACGCGGTGACGCCCTGGCGGGGTCTCTTCGTCAAGCAGGCCGATCCCCAGATCACCGAAGAACTGCGGGGGCGCGGATTGTTGTACGATTCCGGAACTTACACGCACACCTATCCGTTCTGTTGGCGATGCAGATCGCCGCTACTTTACTACGCGCGCCCAACGTGGTATATTGAGACGACGCGCGTCAAGGACCGGCTGCTGGCCAACAACCAGCGGATCAACTGGGTCCCGGAACACATCCGGGACGGCCGGTTTGGCAACTGGCTGGAGAACAATGTGGACTGGGCATTGGGTCGCGAGCGGTACTGGGGCACGCCATTGCCGGTTTGGGTGTGCGAGGCGTGCGGCGAGAAGAAGTTCATCGGCAGCGTGCGAGAGCTTGAGGAAGGCGCCGGCCGGCCCCTGAACGGCCTGGACCTCCATCGACCCTACATTGATGAAGTCCTGCTGAACTGCCAGGCGTGCGGTGGCAAGATGCGTCGGGTGCCGGAACTCATCGACGTCTGGTTCGACTCAGGCGCGATGCCCGTCGCCCAGTGGCACTACCCCTTCGAGAACCAGGGGGTGTTCGAGGAGCAGTTCCCCGCCGACTTCATCTGCGAGGCGGTGGATCAGACGCGGGGTTGGTTCTACACGCTGCACGCCGAATCGACGCTGCTCTTTGACGAACCCTGTTTCTTGAACTGTGTCTGCCTGGGGCTGATCCTGGACGAAAAGGGCGAGAAGATGTCCAAGTCCAGAGGCAACGTGGTCGATCCGTGGTCGGTGCTCAACGTGCACGGAGCCGATGCGCTGCGCTGGTACCTGTACACCGCCTCGCAGCCCGGCGAATCGCGCCGTTTCTCCGTCAACCTGGTGGGCGAGGTCGTACGCAAGTTCTTGCTGACCCTGTGGAATACGTACAGTTTCTTCGTCACCTATGCCAACATCGATCAATTTGACCCAGCGACAAGCGAAGAAGTGCCGGCGGCGGAACGGCCGGCCCTGGACCGCTGGATCCTGAGCGAGCTCCACAACCTGGTCCGGCACGTGGATGAGGGTCTGGAGAAGTACGACGTGACCGGTTCTGCGCGGCCCATCCAGGCCTTCGTCGATGACCTGAGCAACTGGTATGTCCGGAGATCGCGCCGGCGCTTCTGGAAGAGCGAGCACGACACCGACAAGGCGGCCGCCTACCAGACATTGTACGAAGTGCTGGTCACGCTCAGCAAGCTGCTGGCGCCTTTCATGCCGTTCATGTCCGATGCCATGTACCAAAACCTGGTGCGCTCGGTTGACCCGGATGCTCCGGAGAGCGTGCACCTGAGCGATTTCCCAACTTTCAACCCGGATCTCATCGACGAGTCGCTGATGTTCGACACCAGGCTGGTGATGCGGGTCGCCAGCTTGGGGCATGCCGCGCGAAACAAGGCGCAGATCAAAGTCCGGCAACCGCTGGCCGCAGCGGTGGTGAAGACCCGGACGCCGGCTGAGCAGGCAGCGCTGGAGGCGTTGGCCGATCAGATTGAGGAGGAGCTGAACGTCAAGGAACTGCGCTTTGTGGATGCGGATGATCTCGTGGACTACGAGGTGAAGCCGGTTCACGCCAGGCTCGGTCCCAAGTATGGCGCGCTGTTGCCCCGCCTCTCAGAGGCGTTGGCCAGCCTGCCGGCAGATGCTGTCGCCCGCAGTGTGCAGGCCGGCGAGCCAGTTGAGGTGAATGTGGACGGCCAGGTGATAGAACTGCTGCCAGAGGAGGTCCAGGTTGCAACTGTGGACAAGGCCGGCTATGCTGTGGCCGAAGAGGGCGGCACGGTGGTCGCCATCGAGACCGAGCTGACGGACGAGTTGGTTCGGGAGGGATTGGCTCGCGAGGTTGTCCGTCGCATTCAGACCTTGCGCAAAGACGCCGGCTTCGAGCTGGATGACCGGATTCGCACATACTACCAGGCCGGCGAGCGGCTGGCGTCGGTCGTCGTGGAGCACACAGCGTACATCACAGCCGAGACGCTGACTGAGGAACTCGTCGAGGCGAAACCGCCGGCCAGCGTCACATCCAGTAGCTATGACATCGATGGCGAAGCAATTGCACTTGGCGTTGAACGCCTATCTTGAGCAGAGAAGCGGAGGAGCAAAGGAGATGGGAGGCTTTCTCGATGTCTCCTTTGCTCCCCCACCCCTGCCTCCTGCTTAGCCGAAGGAGTGTAACAAAGATGGCACAAGACGAAAAACCCCCATACGATCAAGAACTTCTGGATGAGGCGAGACAGGTATTGACCCAGGCCAAGAAGTGGATGGAGCAAGGGGTCGCGGTCGGGGATCAGGAGGTCATCGACTACATCGGTGGCGTGAATGCCGGCATTGATCAGCACCAGGCGGATGATGCTTCAGCCGTCTACGATCAGGCACTGGCTCTCACGCTGCGCAACACGCTGGCTACTACCCTGACAGTGGTCGAGGGGGCGCTCAAGGCCCTGGATGACGGCACTTATGGCCGGTGCCGGATTTGTGGGGTGTGGATTGACCCAGCGCGCCTGCGAGCGCTGCCCTTTACCGACCTTTGCATCACGTGTGCTGAAAAGAAGAGTCGGGGGTTCGAGCCACCGAAGTATTGATGCCCGATCCGGGTGAACTTGCCGGCGGTTGATGAATGCATTAGAATTGCTCATGTACGTAACATTCAACGATCAAGCCTTGATTGAAGGTAGCCTGTAGCCTTGCGAGAATCCATCCGCGACAGACTCTTGCTCGTCTTGCTGGCCCTCCTGGTCTTTGCAGCCGACCAGGCGAGCAAGTATCTGGTTCTGACACGTCTTCACCTTGGGGAGGCCTGGAATCCCGTGCCTGGCCTCGATCAGTTTGTGAGCGTGACACACGTTATTAATCCAGGCGCCGCGTTCGGCCTGTTCCCGGACCAGGGAAGCCTGTTCGCAGTGATCGCCGTCATTGTGGTGGTGGCCATTGTGATCTACTACCGATACCTGCCGGCTCGCAACTGGTTTGTTCGCTTGAGCCTGGGGCTGCAGCTCGGCGGGGCGCTGGGCAATCTGGCTGATCGGCTTCAGCATGGCTACGTGATTGACTTCATCGATTTCAAGATTTGGCCCGTTTTCAACCTGGCCGATGTGGCAATTGTCACCGGTGTCGGAATCCTGGCCTATTTCCTGATGCAGGAGCCTGAAGAGGGCGATCAGGGACCATCAGAACCCGATGGTGGCGCGGAGAGTGTGGTAGACGTAGATCTGCGGGAAGGTGGCGAGATCACGCCGTCGCGTTACTGAACGTATTGCGTACTGCGTATTCCGTGTGTGCAATACCCAGCAGAAGTCGAATGTGGGTCAGGAAAGTAGGTCACCGAGACAATACCGTCTCGGTGATTGTTTTGGGTGCGTTCAAAATGGGTTGGTAGGGGCGGGTCTTGCACCTGCCCAGGGCGACCGCAAGGGATCGCCCCTACAACCGGATTTGAATACACCCGATTGTTTTTGGCGTGGATTCATGACAGACGAGTGCGTCGTTGAGCGGACAATCGACGAAGAGAATGCCGGCCAACGCATCGACAAGTTCCTGGCGGCCGAGATCCTCGACCGGTCTCGTGCCCAGATTCAGGACCTGATCAAGGAAGGCCGGGTGACGGTTCTGGGGGTGCCGGTGAAGCCCAGCTACCGGCTGACAGCCGGCGACATCGTGGTCGCCCGCGTGCCCGCCGCGGAAGAGGCGGGGCTGGTTCCACAACAGCTCCCACTGGATGTCATCTACCAGGACGACGATGTGGTGGTGGTCAACAAGCCGGCCGGCATGGTGGTGCATCCCGCGCCAGGGCACGAGGCCGGCACGTTAGTGAATGCGCTGCTGGCTCGCTTCCCCGAGCTTGCCGGGTTAGCCGGAGGGGATGAAGAATCAGCTCGCCGGCCTGGTATCGTGCACCGGTTGGACAAACAAACGTCGGGCCTGATTCTCGTGGCAAAGCACGCGGCCGCCCAACGGTTCTTGCAACGTCAATTCAAGCAGCGCAAGGTTCAAAAAACGTACATCGCGCTGGTCGAGGGCCGGCTGCAGCCGCCAGACGGGATCATCGACGCACCTATTGGACGCCACCCACAACATCGCAAACGGATGGCTGTCGTGCAACGGGGCGGGCGGCCAGCGAAGACAATCTATCACCTTGTTGACTATATGAACGACTACTCGCTGGTCTCTGTCCAGCCTATCACGGGGCGGACACACCAGATCCGCGTGCACCTGGCGGCCATTGATCATCCGGTGGTGGGTGATCGGGTGTACGGCTACCGCCGGCAGCGCCCTGGAGTAGGCCGGCAGTTCCTGCACGCGTGGAAGCTAGCGCTGACGCTGCCCTCGGGCAAGGGACACGAGTTCGTCGCACCGCTGCCGGCAGACCTGCACGAGGCTCTCGTGAGGCTGGCCGGCAGGGTTCCAGAGGAGTTGTTGCCGATCACATGAGGACGATCTGTAGGGACGAGGCAAGTCGGGAAGCAAGTTTGTCTGTCAACAGGCCCTCGCTCCGACCTGCCTCGCGCCTACCCCCTGAACGCCTTGAGGCAGGAAATTCTTTACAAACAGAGCAAGCTTTCCTCACGGATAGAAAGAAACACGGATAGAATTTAACTCTGTTCTTATCCGTGTTTCTTTCTATCCGTGAGAAGTTGTCGAGCTTCTGTCAGGGCGAAGCTTCGCTGTGAACGCTTACGGCTTCTCTTCTGGCTTGTCTTCCGTCTCCATCTGACCGACCTCTTCCTCACCAGTGCTGGCACGCCGGAACTCGCGGATGCCCTTGCCAAGCGCGCCGCCCACTTCCGGCAACCGCCCCACCCCGAAGACGATGAGGATGATTACCAGCAAGACTACCAGTTCAGGCACTCCAAGATTTGGCATATCCTTGTCCTTTCCAAATCAGAATAGGAGAGTACTCCCTCCAGGTACATTTGGATTATACTACATTTCGAGAGTACGAACAAAGTGGTTTGCAATTTTGTTTGACACGAGGCCGGCCGGCGGCTATAATTTGCCAGGTCACGAATTCGTGCCACTTTGGGGAAGTGGCGGAATTGGCAGACGCGCATGATTTAGGATCATGTGGGGCAACCCGTGGGAGTTCGAGTCTCCCCTTCCCCACCAACGGCTGATTTGTGAAAGGGGTCGCGAATGGTGTGCTTCCATTCCCGGCCTCTTTTTGCGTGAAGTCTGCCGATCCTTTCGCTTTCCAGGAAATCTGTGCTATAATCGCATTCGCATAACTTTGAGAATAAGGGAGTAGTGGGTGAAAGTTACGACGCGAGAGCTGGGAAACCGGGAAGTTGAACTGGTCATCGAGGTCGATGATGGGCGAGTAGATCGTGCCCTGCGGAGTGTCGCTCGCCGGTACGCGCGGGAGATCAAGATCCCGGGCTTCCGCCCGGGCAAGGCACCCTTCGCTGTCGTTGTCCAACGGGTGGGCCGAGACCGTCTGCTACAGGATGCTTTGGATGACATTGGCCCGCAGATCTACGAGGAGGCGGTCGAGGAGGCGGGCATCGAGCCGTATGACCTGAACCCGCTCGAAGTTACCAGCCATGACCCCCTTACGCTTACAGCTACGATCCCCCTGGTGCCAAAAGTGGAGCTTGGCGATTATCACCTCATCCACATTGATCCCCCCACTGTCGAAGTGACCGAAGAGGAGGTCGATGCAGTCCTCCGCGAATATCAAGAAGAAAACGCCGAACTGGTGCCGGTTGATCGAGATGCCAGGTTGGGTGATCAGGTGATTGTCGATCTCAGAATCGAAGCTGATGAGACAACCGTGTATGATCGCGACAATATCAGCTTTGTGCTATCGCCCGACGGGCTGACCGGTGTGCCGGAAGGTTTCTTCGAGGAACTGGTGGGTATGCAACCCGACGAGGAACGGCAGTTTACCCTGGCCTATCCCGAGGATTTTGCCGATGAGGAGCTGGCCGGCAAAGTCGGCAGCTTCACGGTCGTGCTGCACGAGGTGAAGGAACGCGAGATTCCTGAGCTTGACGATGATCTGGCACAGACGGTCGGCGAGTTCGACACGCTGGAGGAATTGCGGGAACGTACACGCGAAGTACTTCTGTCCCGCGCCCAAATCGAGGCCGATAACGAAGTGGCTGAGAAGGCGTTGACAGAGGTCATGGAGTTGGCCGCGATCGAATATCCGAATGCGGCCCTGGAAGAGGAGATCGACCGTGTCATCGCCGATCTCGAAGCCCGGTTGCGAGACCAGGGGTTGACATTGAATAACTATCTGGTCATGCAGGGCCTGACCCAGGATCAACTGCGAGAACAACAGCGGGCCGACGCCGAACGCCGGCTCAAGCGCAGTATCGTGCTCACAGAGGTGGTCGAACGCGAGGGTATCGAGGTGAGCGAGGAGGAAATCGAGGAGGAAATCGACAGCCTGGCCGAAATGTATGGTGCCCGTGCGGAACAGGCACGCGCTTCCCTGTCCTCAGAAGAATCGCGTCGCTCTCTCCACTCCCGATTGCTGGCACGGAAGGCGATTGATCGTCTGGTGGAGATCGCCACACGCGTTGAGGAAGATGACATGGCTGAGTTGCCGGAAGAGGAGAGCGACGAGGCCGGCGATGCGTCCCATGCCGAGCCAACGACAACAACGATTGAAAGTGAAAGCTGATCGAATGAGAAAAGAGGTATCTGGAATGGAACCCCAGGCACTTATCCCCATGGTGATTGAGAGCACCGGACGGGGTGAGCGGGCGTACGACATTTACTCGCTCCTGCTCAAAGAGCGAATTATCTTCCTGGGTACGCCCATCGATAATCAAATCGCGAACCTGATCGTAGCTCAGATGCTGTACCTGGATCGGGAGAACCCCGAACAGGACATTCAGTTCTACATCAACTCGCCCGGCGGCATGGTGCATGCCGGCCTGGCCATCTACGACACAATGCAGGTCATCAATGCACCCGTATCAACCATCGCCGTCGGGGCGACGGCCAGTATGGCAACCGTGCTGCTGGCCGGCGGGACCAAGGGGAAGCGCTTTGCTCTGCCCAACGCAACCATCCACATGCACCCGGCCGGCGGCAGCAGCCGGGGCTATGCCCAGGATGTCGAAATCGCTGCGCGTGAGCTCTTGCGCATGAATGCCAAGATCCATCACATCCTGGCCTATCACACTGGCCAATCGGTGGAGCGGGTTGCCGACGACTTCGAAAGGGATCGGTTTCTCGCGCCCAAGGATGCAGTTGAATACGGCATGATCGACGACGTGCTGCCTGGGAAGATCGATGTCCCAACCGGACCGTCGCCGGAGGAGATCACCATCGGACCTGATGGCCAGAGGTAAACACATCGTGCACAGTTGTTCATTCTGTAAACGGAAGCAGAGCGAAGTTAGCCGGCTCATCGCGGGACCAGACTCGGTCTACATCTGTGACGAGTGTGTGGACCTGTGCATGGAAATCCTGGAGGAGGAGATTTCTCCTGCTGCCTCCAGGGAAATTGCCCCATCTCACGTACCGACCCCCCGGGAAATCTACGGCCGTCTCAACGAGTACGTGATCGGCCAGGATCGGGCCAAGAAGGTGCTGTCCGTGGCAGTGTACAATCACTACAAGCGGATCCATGCCGGCGCAACCGAGACGGACGATGTCGAACTGCAAAAGAGCAACATCTTGCTCATCGGCCCGACCGGCTGCGGCAAGACCTTGCTGGCACAGACGTTGGCTAAGATTCTGGATGTGCCGTTCACCATTGCCGATGCCACAGCGCTGACCGAGGCCGGCTATGTGGGCGAAGACGTGGAAAACATCCTACTGCGGCTCATCCAGGCGGCAGATGGTGACCTGGAGCGAGCAGAGAAGGGGATCATCTACATCGATGAGATCGACAAAACCGCGCGCAAGAGCGGCGACAACCCTTCCATCACCCGGGACGTCTCTGGCGAGGGTGTGCAACAAGCGTTGCTGAAGATCATTGAAGGTACGGTTGCCAACGTGCCCCCCCAGGGTGGTCGCAAGCATCCCCACCAGGACTTCATCCAGCTCGACACAACAAACATCCTGTTCATTTGTGGCGGTGCATTCGAGGGCCTGGACAAGATCGTTGAGAAACGCGTGGTTGAGCGGCCGCCCATCGGTTTTCGGAGCAGCAGCGAAGGACCTCGAGAGGAGTGGGGTACCGGCAGGCTGCTGGCGCGAACAACCGCAGACGACCTGTTAGCTTATGGCTTGATCCCGGAGTTCATTGGCCGGCTATCTGTCATCACTAGCGTTGACCCCCTCGACAAGGAGATGATGATCCGGATCCTCGTTGAGCCCAAGAATGCGGTGGTCAAACAATTCCAGAAACTGTTCGAACTCGACGGCGTCGATCTGAGATTCACCGATGACGCGCTGGAAGCAGCGGCCGAGAAAGCCATGGAGCACAAGACGGGTGCTCGCGGTTTGCGCACCATTATCGAGGGGGCGCTGCTTGAGGTGATGTATATGATCCCATCCCTGCCTGGCTATGGTGTGCCCCAGCAATGCATCATAGACAAGCAGGTGATCGAAGGGGCAGCCTGCCCGTTGCCGCTGCCCATTCAGGGGCCAGGACGTCCGGTTCAATGGCCGCTGGAGAAAACCGCGTAGCACGGATAAGTCCTGGGTCAAGACTTCCGAAGTCTCTGAGACTTCGGAAGTCTTGGGCAGTTCACCCGGCACTTTTTTGTGCTAACCAGTTTTCCAAGGAACACAGTCATGCGTTTTTTGCTTCAGCTTCTAATCGTCCTCCTGCTGCCGGTCTTTCTCGCCCTGACCAATGTTCGGATCTTAATGACTTCGAGCTTTGCGCGGTGGGAGTACGCAAAACCAGGCTTTCCGGACCCCACGATCGTTCCCCTGAAAGACCGGCAGCCTATTGTTGATACAACCCTGGCGTACGTGAAGGGAGCCGGCGACGAGAGCCTCATCGCTGATCTGACCTTTGACGATGGCCGGCCCGTGTATAACCAACGCGAGGTTCGCCACCTCACCGACGTCCGTGTATTGGTCCGGCAGACGACCCTTCTCCACATTGCGAGTGGACTCATCTTATTGCTAGCGGCAGCCTACCTGGCATGGTCGGGGAGGGGCCAGGCTGTGGCCCGAGCCCTGGCAACGGGATCAGCGTTGACGATTGGGATCATTGGTGGCATTGGGCTCGTGGCAGCATTCGGCTTCCGTTTCTTTTTCGTGCGCTTCCACCGCATCTTTTTCCAGGGGGAAACCTGGCTATTCCCGAGCACGGATACGCTCATTCAGGTCTTTCCAGAGAAGTTCTGGTTCGACGCATCCTTGCTGATCGTCATTTTGACATTGGTTGAGGCGGCTGCGATCGGGGTGGTGGCTCTGATGTGGTTAGGAATTCGCCGCCGGCGTGCCAGACGTCAGCCTGTTAAGATCATGTAATATGGTTATTCGGCGGAGCCGTTAAGGAAGCAGAGGAGCCCGTTGACAACGCCTTGCGCGGCTACGTCGGGCTGTTGCACAAGAAGCCAACGGTCGCCGGTCATGAACCCCATCTCGATAATAGCTCCCGGCGTGGGCTCACCGATCTCGCGAAAAGCGTAGTAGTTCCACATGTCAATAGTGATGCTGCTGTCGTGGTGGTGGAGGCCTGTCGCAGCCCTGTATTCCTTGTACAGGCATCGCACCAGCCGGTCCTCAGTCTCCGGCATTTGACTGAACCTCCAGCGCGAAACCTTGAAGCCCGACGCCCCTGGCAGACATGAATCGACGTGGAGTGAGACAAAGGCCGAAGCCAGATAGTCCTGAAGGGGTGGTTCCGGCTTGTCCGGGTCCTCTTCTTGCAGGATGTCCACGTCGTAGCCGAGCGAGCGAAGTTTTGCCGCAACGCGCTGCGCGATATCGACAGTGATGTCCACCTCTCGCAGACCGTCGGCACAGACAGCACCGGTATCATAGCCCCAGTGGCCGGCCAGGATGCCGATGCGGTTGGAGACATCCTGCGTGGGCTTGTCCGGGGCCGGCGCCTCCGTTGGGGGTGGGGCGATGGTCGGCACAACGGGTGCCGGCTGGGTTGGCGGAGCCGTCAGGTATGGAGATGCGACAACCGCTCGCCGGGTGGCATCCGCCGCAGCCGGCTCTTCCGAGTGAACGGGTGAGGTCGGCACCGGGGAAGCCGGAAGTCGGGAGACCGATGCGCGATCCGCAGGCAAGCGGGACGCCACAATGACCAGCCCTGCGACCAGCAGCGCACCAATCATCGTGAGGCGGCTGAGTATGCCGATGCGTGAGCGTATGCTCGGTTTCATAACGACTGCCCCATGTGACTGGGGCAACTATAGCCGGATAGACCGGCTATGTCAAGCCCCTGGTGTGCCTTCACCCTCAGGTCCGGCGGTTGCTTTCCGACGCCTTCGCTACGGGCAATCAACGTTTGGCTGACGCAGAGATGGCGGCTGGCTACCTTCTTGATTGTTTCATGTACCCTTGTTTCCGTTTTTATGTAATTGTGGTATAATGACTGCAAGTATCACTGCAAGGGTACCGATAGACGAGGTGTAGCAGTTCGGGACCGGTCATTACGCCCCACCAAGGAGTACTTTTTGGAACGCCAAGAAATAATTGCCTACATCCAGGCGCACGGCGGACCCGAGGGACTTGATCTATCCGGCCGCGATCTGTCGGGGGCAGACCTTTCGGGGCTAGACCTGCATGGGGCGAACCTGGCCCGTGCAGACCTCCGCTACGCAGACTTGCGTTGGGCTGACCTGTCCGATGCCAATCTGTCGTGGGCTGTCCTTCACAAGGCTGACTTGCGCTGGGCAGACCTGCACGGAGCGAATCTGCAGCACAGCCGACTTCAGCGCGCAAATCTGTGGTGGGCGAACCTTGCCAAAGCAACGCTGACAGGCGCCGACCTGGAGGATGTCGATCTATCCGAAGTCCAGTTGTCGGACACGGCCGGCGCGCCGGCCAGCACCTGGGAATGGGCGCGTGCCGGCGGGCAACCGTCGCGGCTCAGTTCGTATGAGTGGCTATCGCCGGTGCGGTTGTTCTCCGCCGTCCTCCTGCTCATCGTGTTGACCTACCTGTGGGGGTGGCTCTACCGGGCACACTACCTTGGAGCCTTTGGCCTCTCATGGGCAGCGACCGTGGAACCTCTCGCAGACCTCCTTCGGGGGTGGCGAGTCGTCACCCTATCGCTGAAACTGCTCGCCATGTTGCCACTGGTTGTGATCTACAGCCTGTTCGCCCTTGGTATCCTCTTGCTGATTCCGCTGGCCTTCATCGTGCTGTGGGATCGACTATCGGCCCGGTTCCCGCCGGCTCGTTCTATCATTGCCGGTATCCTGCTACTGGCCTATCTGATCAGTTTCCTCGTCCTGTTTCCGGAGTTGGCCCCCCTGTGGGGTTGGTTGATTCGTAAAGGAGTGCCGGCGCGCGAAGGGTTCCAGCTCTTCAGCGACTTCCTCGCAACCGGGAGTGGTGTTGAAAAGGTTTTGTTTACGGTCGCCCTGCTCCTGATAATCCTTCCGCTCTGGGCCCTTTATCGCCTTTTCGGTAACTGGATTCGTACTCGCGAGATACCGAATGAGTGGCAGGTCCGATATCCCAGGTTGGTCGAGACGTTTCAGGCGTTCCGCCAATCGCGGCTGTTCAGCCGGCAGCAGCCCTTGACAGCGCCCGAACGCAATGCCGCTCTCACCGCAACGGCGATCTTGCTGCTCGCAATTCCTACCTTCGTTGCACAGGTCGGCCGCCTGGATGCCCGGTCGGATATGTGTGATGGTGGCCAATTGGCGCAGGTGCAACTGTACTCCAAGGAGTTCAAGTTGCCGCCCAAAGTCGATACGCCGTACTGTACCTATCTCTTGCTGGAACGGAATGACAAGTACTATGTCTTCCGGCCTTTCGAAACCTCGGAAGATGACAACGGACGGCGCAAACCCGTGGTTTATGAAATTGACAGCGCCGAGGCCGGCCTTCGTACTATGAAAGATAGCCGGCGCTGCCTGTCGTGCAGCGAGGTGGGCGATCTGGCTGTATCTCAACCGGTGGTGTTCGTTCCGGGGGGCGAACTGGCACCAGCCATCGCAGTCGATACCGCCGCGAGCCCCAACTTCACCGTCATCGGTCAGGGCTGGCCGGCCTTCGCCGAGGTCACGATCAGCCTCGTACCTCACGGGGTGACCAACCCTGAAGCGCTCAGTGCCGCCGCTGAGCCGATCCGCGTCGGCGGCCGACAGCAGCCGGCGGATGCCCCCTTCCGGCTGGGGACCGTGACCGTCAGTGCTGACGGCACCTTTGCGGTGGACTTCGCCTGGCAACCTGGCATGCCGGTTGGCGACGGCACGGCTGTGCTCGCCGAGGTCGCGGGGACGCAGTATCGTGCATCCGTGCCCTTCACGCTCCAACCACCGCAGCCCTCGTCGACACCAACAATTAGCATCGCGTCTAGCACGCCGTCTGGCCCAACAAACACACCTTTCCCGACCAACACGCTGGGGCCCACACGCATACCGGCGCCTACGAATACGCCCGCACCCACGCTCACGCCGGCGCCCACCAAGACGCCCGCCCCGACCAACACGCCTTTGCCAACGGCAACACCGCAAGGCAGAGACAAATACGAACCAGACGACTTCGCCGATCAGGCAACGCACATGGCCCTTGGTGAGTCAACCTCACACACCTTCTTCCCGGCCGGTGACATTGACAAAGTTCGCTTTCGGGTCAAGAAGGGTCGTTCGTATCGTGTGAAGACCAGCAGCCTTGCCCTGGGGGTTGACACGAAGATCATCCTGGCCGTGGATGCGATCTCGTGCCGGCCAGAAACCTGTGACAGCGACGACGCTAAACCTGGTGTGAATCTGGCCTCTGAGGTTGAGTTCACTTCAGCCGTTGATGGTGTGGCGTTCGTTACTGTCATCAACCTGGATCAGTACGGTGCTGACAAGACCTACCAGATCTCTGTCGAGGAGTATAGCCCGACTCTGACACCGACACGCACACGAACGCCGACGCCATCGCGAACACCAACACCATCGCGAACGCCAACACCATCTAAGACACCGACACCATCGCGAACACCGACGCCATCCAGGACATGGACGCCAAGCCCGACGCCGGCGGCAACTCATACCTTGACACCGGTACCAACGCCGGCGGAACTGATTGCCCCAGGCAATCTCACCTGCCAATCCATGGGACCGAACCGGATCGATCTACAGTGGGCAGACTACACCGCAGGTGAGACGGATTTCCGGATTGAGCAATCGCAAAACGGGCAGACCTGGACAGAGATCGCAACAGTTGCAGAGAATGTCGTCAAGTACAGCGTCACGGGGTTAACCCCCGAAACGCAATACTGGTTCCGTGTGCGGGCTCACCGGGACGGCGACAATCTGTTCTCAGAGTACAGCAACCTTTCGAGTTGCTCGACCGGTGCGGAACAGCCGCCGCCGGCAGCGCCGTCGGACCTGGTGTGCCAGGTAGTCGCGCCGGCGCAGATCGATCTCACGTGGACGAACCACAGCCCAGACGTGACGAGCAATCGTCTTGAGCGCCGGACCAACGACGAGGATTGGGGCGAAATTGCTGCCGTGGCCGGCGACGCCTCAGCATACAGTGACACGTCCGTGACAGCCAGTACGCAATACTTCTATCGTATTCGGGCCTTCCGCCAGGAAGACGGCAAATACTCAGCGTACAGTAATGAGACTAACTGCACAACGCTTGCACCGTGAGTTGCACAGGACGTAGCAGGCCCGTCGCCTGTTTGTTGCTTGACATGATCATTTGCAGGATGCGCAGAAGATTTCACGTGGTTGAGTCTACTCATATTGTATTCAGTGCTACATAACGGCAACCTGACGATGTACCTATGCCTGCCAAACTTCGCACAACTGCCCAAATGTTGGGGGCTCCCGGCGTCGTATCTTTGCCACAGTCGCCACGTCATAGACAATGGATGGCGGTCTACGGCTGAGTCGGAGTGCGTCCATGAATGAGGACAGAAGGCGCTTCGAACAGGCCGGCGAGTATAACCCTGAGATTCTGGCAGAGATCTACGATGAGTACTCTGTCAAGATCTACAACTACATCTACCATCGGACGGGGGACCGGCCGCTCGCCGAGGACCTGACGGCCGACGTCTTCCTCCGAGCCCTGGAAGCCATTCAAAGCGACAAGGGTTGGACCACATCATTGCAGGGATGGCTCTATCGGATTGCCCACAACCTGGTGGTTGATCACTACCGGCGCCAATCCAAACGAGAAGGGCCGCCGCTCAATGAGCGAATTGCTGCTACAGATGACCGTTCCGTTCAGGTGGCAGAGCGCATCCTGGCAAGCGCGAAGGTCCGGTCCGCTCTTCAGTATTTGACTGAGGAGCAGCAACAGGTAATCGTCTTGAAGTTTGCAGAAGATCTTTCGAACCGGGAAGTTGCCGAGATCCTTGGCAAAACCGAAGGGGCCGTAAAGGCCCTCCAACATCGCGGTCTAGCTGCCCTCCGCCGCGTTCTCAACGTGGAAGAGCAAAGGCAAGTATGAGTACCGATTTCGCCACAATCCTTGATGAATGCCTGAATCGCCTTAAAGCCGGCGATAGCATTCCTGCCTGCCTGGAGCGCTACCCCGAGCATGCCGAGGAACTGGAACCATTGCTTGAGACGGTGCAGTTGGCTGCCTCGCTGCGCTTCACGGAACCCCCGCGGCCGCAGGCTCTGGCCCGAGGACGCCAGCGTTTCCTGACCGAGGCCGCTCGCCAGCGTGAAGAACGCCGCACTACGGAACGTTCGTGGCTTGCCAGAGTGCGAGACTTCTTCACAGCCGGCACGCCCGGTCCAGTTTGGGGGCGCGCGGTAGCAGCGATCGTCGTGGTGTTGTTGCTGTTTGGGGCAGTCAGCGGCGTAGTCGTCCAGGCGTCGGAGAGTAGCTTGCCCGGGGACCCACTGTACACGGTGAAGCAGGTAACACGCCAGGTTCAGCTTGTCACCACCTGGAACCCCAGGGTTCGTGAGGAGAAAGAGAAGCAGATCCAGGCCAAGGAGCGAGAAGAGGTTCGACAGGCGACTGAGCAAGGCCGTGTCTTCGAGGAAGACGTCGCCGGCATCATCGTCGGCTGGGACGGCAGCATTCTTGTCCTGGAAGGCGACCTGCACATTCAGGTGATAGACACGACCCAGGTCCCGGATCAACCTATAGTCGGGCACATTGCACTGGTGCATGTTCGTTCTCAGAATGGTAGACTGCTGGCCGAACAGGTTGAGGTCCAGCCGCAGGCTCAGGTAATGGTCGCCCCGACCGAGACGGCGACGTGGACGGCCGTACCCACAGCCACCCTTGAGCCCACCGCCACGCCGCGTCCGACGAACACACCTGAACCCACCAGGCAACCGACAAAAAAGAAGGTCGTTCCAACCAGGACGCCAACACCTAAACCCAAGGTAACAGACACACCCTTCCCGACAGCAACGGCTGTGCTGGGCCCGAGCATCCACATCTTCGAACTTCGGGGTACCATCGAATCCATTAGCGAGTCAATATGGGTCGTGGCTGGTGAACAGGTCCGCATAACATCGGACACGATCATCAAGGGTGAGCCGGCTGTTGGTCGCATTGCCCACGTGCGGGCCAACCGCCTTAATGATGGCACTTTTGAAGCAATTGAGATCGAAATTGAGACACCCAACACACCAACACCGGCGAAGGTCACCATCACCGGCATGGTCGAGTCGAAGCATAGCGACACGATCTGGTACATCGGTGGCCGGCGAGTGCGAAAAGACGACCGGACCAAAATTGAGGGTGAACTAAGGATCGGCGCTTTCGCCGAGGTGGAAGGCGTGCAAGAATCTCCGACAACTGTGTTCGCACACAGAATAACGGTTATTCGCGCGTGTGAGCATCCGACTCCGTTTGAAGGCGTAATTCTCGCAATTGACGCAGATAGCGGTACCTGGACCGTCCAGGTGGTTGTGAACAGGGACGGCCAGGATGTTCAAGATCAATATACTGTCGTAGTGGATAGCGACACGCAGGTCCAGGGCACTCCGGCTATCGGCCTCGTTGTGCAGGTCGAAGCCTGCTGGACAGGGGGTAACACGTACGTGGCTCAGCGCATCTTCGTTGTGCCCACCCCGACGCCGACGGACACGCCTGCTGCCACGCCGACGCCAGAGCTCCCTTCGCTGCAGTCCACACCGACCCTGGGCCTTGGAGCAACGGTGACACCTTCTCCTGAGGCACACGAGACCCAACAAACGCCGACGGTTGAACCATCTCCTGTCACGACGAGCACACCGGTGCTGAACGATGCGACCGCTACAGCGACACCGTAGGTAGTGGTCTGTCAGCAGGTCTTGTGACCTCCTGATAGTACCTGGGTAACGTGCTTCCGAGTAAGAGAGAAAAACATGACATCTGTCCCATCGCGTCTGACTCCCAGGCTCGTGATAGCTGCAACTGTCCTCCTGATTGTTGCAGTTGGCGTGGCATCGAGCCTGATTGGATTTAGCACACCGGGCTACGCGGGTGAGGGAACCTCCAACCTCATCCTGAGGGCGCTCCTGCAGGAAACCCCAACGCCAGTCCCGACCCCTGTCGCTGCTGCCTGTGGCGTTCACATATCACCACGCATGGCCATTGCCACGGATACGGTGGGCGTCGATCTCTGGAATGAGGGTGCGGCTGCCACTGTCCGGGCCATCACGTTGGCATGGCCAGTTGAGGATGGCGACTTAGTTGAGGTCCTCTTCGGCGGCCGGCACGTGTGGGGGGGTGTGGAAACCGATGGGTCTGCCACGATCTTCCCGGATACGGCGGAGATGATGCCAACCATCAAGGCTGGCGAACAAACGGGGCTGACACTTCGCTTTTCAAATGGAGCAGTCGAAGGACCGTATACCGTACTTCTTCACCTGGGCAAGGGGTGCTACGCCCTGTTTGACAGCACCGAGACCACATCGCAGGTCCAGTCTTGTTTTGCCACATTTGACCGTTTCTCCGTGGATGGCCAAGAGGCTGTCCTCAAGGTGACAAACACGACAGCAGAGCCGCTCTCCTTCAGCCGGCTGCGCGTGTTCTGGCCGGACGACCTGGCCACGATCGACAGCATCCAGATTGACGGCGAAACGAGCTATGTCACTACGGCTCCCGAGCACTCCCCGATAGATATCGCACTGCCCACGAATCCTGGCATCACACTCTTACCTGAGCAGTCGTCAAGGATTAAACTGCACTTCAGCCAGCGGGCGCCTTTAGTGGGGTACACGATCGTTCTCGAGACAAACGAATGTCAGTCTGTATTCTCAAATGTGGAGCCGCCGTCCGAATGCCCGGTATACCAGGAGGATGGCCTGCAAATAGCCGGAGAGACTGCCGGCCTGGTCTTGAAGAACCTAGGCGAGGCCGGCCAGCCCATTGAGCGAATCTGGCTGACCTTCCCTGCAACCAACGCAGCGCTAGTCGATGTAGTCCTCAATGATTCATCCATTGTTAACCCATCAAGTGGACTCTTCCCAAAGACCAGTTCGCCGGCAACTATGACGGCCGGCATAGATATACTCCCTGACGTCACCCTGCCTCCAAACAGCCAGTCTACAGTGGGTTTTGTGTTCAACCGGGAGGCCGGCCTGCAGCACTACACCGTTGAGCTAGACTTTTCTGACGAGTGCCGCGTGCTGACCACCACGCGGGCGGAGGAGCTGATACCTTGCCAGATGGAGGTTGACGGCGACGCACCCGTTAGAACAGAAGCCAATCGAGTCCGGCTGGCCATTCGTAACACGGGAGAGATACAAGCAGAGTTGCAAGCTCTCCAGATAGACTGGGCTGCTCAGTTCAACGGAGCACTGACTGGAGTGGCCCTTGGAGGCATCCCGTTCTGGGAGGGATCGCGTACCGAGGGCACCGCTACGGTCACACACAATACTGACAATGTTGTGCCGGCTGTTGAGCCTGGGCAGTCAGTAGAACTTGAAATGACTTTCGCAAACGCGGTTGTTCCGGCCCCTTATGTATTCCGTCTGGACTTTGCTGAGGGTTGCCGGCTGTCCTATGCGACTCAGCCCGACCAGGCGATGCCAGTGCCGGTTGCATTCATAGGCACAATCTATCAACTGCCGGCCAATGCGTTTGATGGTACCTGGCAGATCAGGTTGCCCTCAAGCCAAATCCTCTCCGTGCAGGTGATGCCGCAAACAGTGATCGAGCCACCGGAACTCACGCCACGCATCAATGACTTCGTCCGCATGCAGGCACTGCCAACTGGCAATGACGAATTCCTGGCAACCTACGTCCGGGTCACTCCAAACGTAGCGGAGCCAACCGAGTTCAGTGGTGTGATAGAAGAAGTTGATTCCCAGCAGCCGCCACGGTATATTAGAGTCCAGAGTACGACGGTGGACATCGTTCCCGAAACGGAAATCCAGGGGACACTGGCGGAGGGGTGGATCGCCGACGTCGATGGATTCCGTCGAGCAGACGGGTTATCAGTGCTGGCCAGAAGCATTCACACGACACAGCCACCCTCCAATGCCCGGCGAGTTGACTTCGAGGGCGTGGTGGAAGGATGGGAGCAAGTGTCCGAGGGGGAGGCTCGGTGGATGGTCAGCAATATGCGGGTCATCATCTATCGGGATAGCACAGTTCTTCACGGGATCCAGTGGGGCAGCCCCCCGGAAACAGGGACCGAAGTTCGGATAGCGGGCAACATGATAGGTGCTCGCACGGTCGAGGCTATCGAAGTGTGGTACGGTCCGGGCGCAGAGATTCAGGAATTTGACGGTGTGATTCGGCAGTTGCCGGACATGTCCGACGGCTCGCCCCCCATTGGTATCTGGATCATTGAGGACAGTGCGATCGGTACCTGTAATCCGGCAGAGGACCCTGCTGCTGAGGCATGCAAGCGGGTACTTGTTACGGAGTCCACTTTTCTGGACATTAGCGAGGCATCACCTGCTGTTGGTGCATCAGTTCAGGTTCGTGCAAGGCAGAACCCAGATGGAAATCTGGAAGGGCTATGGATTAGGATTCTGCCCCAAGAGTAGGTGACCAACACCAAATCCCTGCCCAAATGCGTCCTTTTCACACGTTCCCCTTAACGATCATTGTAGCAGGCACCGCCCTGGGCCTTGGCTGGACGGCGGGGTCCACAGCGGTATCTCCTGCACCTTTCCTCCTGAGCCTAGGCGAGGCCCGAAACCTTTCTCTCTCCGAGACCCCCTCAGATGGAGCGGTCATTGCCGTTACTTCCGACATGATTCACGTCGTGTGGGTGGAAACCGTCTACGGTTGGCCCGAGATCTACTATACGTATAAATCCGGCAACAATGACTGGAGCACGCCGGCACGCCTTGAAGCTGGAACACAGCCCGATATTGCGGCCGGCGTGGATGGCACCATCGACCTGGTCTGGCTGGACAATAGTGCGCTGGGGGGCGGGTTCAACGCAGGCTTTATTCGATACCGGCGCTGGGATAGAGCACTCCAGATGTGGCTCGATGCGACTAACGTTGCCGTAGGCAGCCCGGGTACACTGCAATCCCCGGCCGTAGCCGTCGGCCCGGACGGTGTTTCTCATGTCGTCTGGGTTGACACAGTAAGCGGTTCACCCAGCCTGCGCTACCGGCGTCGCTCGGCATCCGGGTGGAGCTCTCCAGAGAATGTCTCGCTTGGGACAGATCCAGACATCGGCGTAGACCCTGGTGGTGGACTCCACATGGTTTGGGCCGACTCCTCGATTCTAAGTGACGGTAACGACATCTACTATCTTTGGGGAGACGAGTTGGAGGGCTGGTCGCTCACCTATGTGATGTCCGACCACCCATCTGTCGATTCAACGAACCCGACTGTCGCGATTGACCACAATGGCATGTTGCACATTGCCTGGCGCGAGAGCGCCGGCAATTCCGAGGCGATCTTGTATCGCTCAGGGCTGAGATCGAGTTGGCCGTCTGGAAGCGAGATGGTCGCTCCCTCGATGGCTCGCGTAGGGGCGCCGGCTATAGCAGTAGATGAACGCCGCTTCGTTCACCTGGCGTTTGCCGGCCCCGAGGGGTTGGAGCATCGTGTGGGGGAGCCAACCATGCAGGCGTGGGAGGCTGGCGAACCCATTGTCGCGCGCCAGCCGGCTGCTACCTCACCTCGCCTGGCGACAGCAGGAGATGGCACCGTATACGTTGTTTGGACAGCACCCGGGGTGGCAGGCCAGACAGACATATACTATCGAGCCATAGAACCCGGGCTGGAACCTGCACAGACGCCCATGTTCACACCGACAACAGTCGCGACAACAACGCCTGCGGTGACCCTGATGCCGGCGGCGACGTCAACTGCAACCTCAACACCGACGACTACTGCTATCGTAACTTCAACACCTGCGGCCGGCCCGTCACAAACGGCAACGCAGACACCTGAACCCGCACGAACGGCAACCCCAGGACCGTCACCAACCGCTGGGCGGACCCCGTCACCTGGACCTACGGACCTCCCGCTGCACAACAGCTATCTGCCATTGATTCTGCAGAAGCCTGCACGATTGCGAGGGCATCTGATCCTGGGGCCACCTTTGTGGCTTGAACGCCTACCACGCGTTACGACATGGGCTAAGGTACGGCGTTTTGTCTTTATGCTGGGGCTGGAGTAGAATGTAGCACACAGAAAGTTGCGAGACAATGAGCGTAGTTGGGCTAGTTTCACCTGCCAAGTCGTTCAAGTGGCTCGGGGACCTGGCATCGGTATAGAAGCCGAGGGATTTATGCCACACGAACATCTTTGGAAGATAAGGCATCTGGTCACGGTAGTCGTTTGTCTTCTTTTCGTGAGCCGGGCTGTTTCGATCGATGTCGCTGCTGCCCGACCTGGTTCGAAGGGGCCCGCACCGGACTCACGAACCTGGTCTGAGCCGTTTACCCTCTCCAACGCCGACGACCTGGTCGATTCAGTGCGTCCCGACATCGCGGTCTGTCCTACTGGGGCCGTGTACGTCGTCTGGGAGCAGGATGGAGAGATCTGGTATCGCTACTATGATCCGTCTGGGGGATGGAACGCAGCGAGTCGCGTGCAGTTCAAGGAGACCGGACTCACTGCCCGCGGGTCGGAGCCGGCCATTGCGGTGAGTTCTGATTGCACGCTACACCTTGTTTGGAAGAACTTCTGGTTCAACAACTTTGAAATCTTCCATACGGTCAATGACGGTAGCGGGTTTGTCACCCCTGCCCGCGTGTCGCGGACTGAGGCTCAATCGGCTCAGCCAGACATTGCTGTCGGCCCTGGCGGGGAACCGCGCATTGTATGGGTCGAGGCGACATCAGGCTACAAACTCTACGAAGGCAAGCCGATACCGACTTTGGAAGGGTATTGGAACACCGGCCCAATACCCGGTAGTGAGGGACAGGTTCCTGCTCTGGCGGTAGATGGCGAAGGTCGTTTCCACCTCACGTGGATGGCCGTGGATGAATCTGGCTCATCCGATGTTGCTTACAAATGGCAAGAACGAGTCGATGAATGGCCACAGTGGTGGTTTAATATCTCAGAGAGTCCAAATCCCTCACGCCACCCTGATATCGACATCAGCGCTGATAAGGCGGTCCTTGTCTGGCAGGAAACCGTTAATGATGATGATGAGATCTATGTTACGTGGCGCCAACTCGACAGCTTTGCTTCATTCGTGTCTCCCAGCAATCTTTCAAACAGCGATGCCAACTCTCGATCGCCGGCCATAGCTGCAGACGGTCTCGGTAGATTCTTCGTGGCGTGGGGCGAAGGAAGCCCAACGGATGCCATCCTGACTCGCCCCTGGCCAGGGACCGGGAATTGGTGGAATATTCAGACCATTTCCGACGGTGGGACAAACGTACGGGACCCAGCCATTGCTGCATCACCACAAGATAGCCACATCTATGCTGTTTGGGCTCAACAAGATGGGGACGGAGACACCTGGGACATTTACTTCAGCGACATGAAGCTGACAACCCATCGGTTCCACCTTCCGCTGATCGCGAACCACTACGATCCATAATCGATCTTCTCGCTCGTCAGTCATAGAAAGGCTCCAAGCAATTGCCGGTGGCCTTTCTACCCTCATGACTGGCTTGTGGCTGGAGAGCGGAGGAGTTCGGGCGTCTATCCAGATATTACAACCGGGACTTCACAACGGTTCGGTGGGGGATAATTCCCGGTGATGTCCACCACGGTGAGCTTGAGACGATAGTTGCCGGCTGGGAATCCACTCACATCCCAAACGTCCAGCAGCCCGTTTGCCACCTGGTTCTTGTGAATATCACTGATGCTATGCCAGGCATCCTTCGGCTCCCCCTCCCGGTGATATTCAATCTTGTAGAAATTGAAATCCGAAGCTGCCGCTGTACCGTAGATTGAAACCTGTCCTGAGAGCACAGCACCAACACCCGGGGAAGTAATCCGGGCGATGTTTGAACATCTTGCCACAGGCGCTGGTGTTGCGGTTGGGGGTGCCAGTGTGGGGAAAACACGACGCGTGGCAGTCGGCGAAGGCTCGGGGGACGGGGTTGGCGGGACGGCAGTGGCAGCGGAGGTGTCACTGGTTGGCGTGATCAGGAAGACCGTCTTGATGGCCGCTTCGTCGTTCTGTTCTACTGCTGCAGGCAGCCGTGGGGCCAGCATCTCCTCGACGAAGAAAACCGAGCCGGCCAGGCTGATAAAGACAAATACACCAACCAAGCTCCGGGTTGCACGACTCGACGCCGCTTCCCGTTCCAGGGTAAACAGGGCCGTATTGCGCTCGCGGCGAGCCAGGAGGATCGAGCGCAAGTAAACGAGCACCCCCAGTCCGCACAGGACGTAGAGCCAGATCGCGTAGTCTACAACCAGTTGGATAACATCCGCCATGAGTCAATCGTTCTGCCTTTCAGGTCGTCACTCACCGCAATTGTACTACGACGGCCAAGCCATGTCAACAGGATGAAAGATGTATCTACTATGACGACGACACAGGCATCCGTGGTTCCGTTGCACCCCAACGGGATTTTGCCATGCGGTTGCTGGATCGATACGAAAGGGAATGCGCATGACATCGAGGAAGATGTGGGCCAGCCGGCTGTTGGCGTTGCTGTTCGTAACAGGTAGTTTGGTACTTCCTGGTACTCAACAACCTATGCCATCCTCTCGTGCTGAGAGCGCCGGCTTCATTGCGTACACGACCAATCGCGTGGCAGAACAGTTTGACCTGTTTCGGATTGGTGCCAACGGCTCGGACGACCGCCGGCTAACGACCAGCTTGTTCGCCGACGAGATTGACCCCGATTGGTCGCCGGATGGCTCCAGGGTTGCCTACGTGTCCAATCAGTACGGCTCACCCGACATCATCCTCATGCACAGTGATGGCACAGACCAGGTGCGTTTGCTGGTGAATACCTTCCGGCGCGAAGTCGATCCCGACTGGTCGCCTGATGGTGCGAAGCTTGCATTCGCCTGGGACCTCCAGGGCGGCCAGTTCGATATCTGGGTGGCAGATTTCCGAACGGGCATATTGCGCTCCGTCATCAACGATTTCTCCAGCAACGACCGGTATCCCAGTTGGTCGCCGGATGGTCGTCACATCGCCTACACCTGCGAGCAGGCCGGCCAGGATGAAATCTGCGTGGTGGACCTCGATACACTGCACGTGCATCGATTGACACAGCGGGTTTCTACGAATGACCGGCAGCCGGCCTGGTCCCCCGACGGCACGCAGATCCTGTTTACCTCTGTCGAGATCGGAGACTCTTCTCAGAGCACACAGCCGGCGATGCCGGCGGCCGATTGGTCGCTGAGCTCCCCCGCGACGGCCACAGCGACAACCACGGCGACGGCCACAGCAACAGTCACACTCACGGCCACACCAACGAACACACAGACCCCCACATCCACGGCGACGGCCACCGGCACACCCACATCCACCGCAACAGACACCGCCACGCCTACATCCACAACGACCCCCGCATCCACTGCTACAGACACCGCGACGCCCACATCTACCGCAACGAGCACCGCCATGCCCACAAGTGCGCCAACCATCACAGGAACGCCAACTGGCACCGCCACGGCCACATTGCCACCGACCGCTACACCCATTCCTATCGAGGGGTCTACAATATGGATCATGAATGCTGACGGCAGCAATCCTCGAAAACTGATCGATCTGGCGTATCGCGTGTACGATCCGGCCTGGTCTCCCGACGGCATGCGTGTGGTGTTTGCGCGACAGCGCCTCAACCTCGAAAACGTTGACCTGGAACCACCGAGGCTCTATCTCTACGATATGCTGACGGGTGAGGTCTTGCCATTGGGGTCGTCTCAGACTCCGGTCCGAGGACAGGCACCGGACTGGGTTGGCTTCATCACCTTGCCGCCGACGCCAACACTAGAACTGCCTCCGCCGCCACCCCCGGTCTTAACTGTGACACCGACGAACACGCTGCAGCCACCACCCCCGCCACCGCCGGGGCCATCTCCCACGGCAACAAGCACAACGCTGCCGCCACCCCCGCCGCCGAACCCGACGCCAACGGCGACCAAGACGGAGCTACCACCTCCACCAGGCGCAACGGTCACGGCTACGAAGACGGCGACACCGCCCGTGACTGTGACAGCCACGCCACCATCGGGCGCGAGATGCGACATCATTCAGAATTCGGGGTTTGAGACCGGTCCGCCGGCGGATCCATGGATGCTGAATCGCCATGGTGGTGCGGGCACGCTCATTCGTCAGGAGGCACGACGTACCGGACAGTGGGGACTGCGAATGGGCACGACGAACAGCGCCTGGGACGAAGCACGACAGGTAATCACCCTCGCTTGCCCGGCGCTGGAGGAGATCAGCATTCACTCCATCATCTCGGCCGAACTCTCGTTCTGGACGCGCGTGACTGGAGACGGGCCGGCCACCAACGGGGACGTACTGAACGTCGTACTGTTGACGTCCGATGGCCGGCAGCTTCTCCGGCTTCTCAGAACACTGACAGACCAAAATGCCGACGGACAGTGGCACCACACGGTAGTCCGATTCAACGACTACATGGGAGAGACGATTCAGATTGCCATCAGTGCCACGACCGACGAACAGGGCCCGACAACGTTTGACATCGACGACGTGGAGCTTGGGTTGGTAGTGGAACGGGAACCATACGAGTGGTACCTGCCCCTCATCAAGCGACAAACGACTGGCAACTAGAGGTGTCAGTCTTTCGTCCTGCGTCTTTCATCCGTCCGAGATCAAGGAGGAGCTGCGCGATATCCCGGGCGGCCGATGGCTTTGCCAGGCGACGCGCATTGGCAGCCATGCGTTCCTGAGTCTGGCTGCCGGCATTGAGGAGTTGTTGCAAGGCTGCCACCAGTGCCTGGGGCGTTTCGGTCAACCGGCCGGCGCCGGCTCCCACAACAAAGTCCACATTGCCACGTTCCTGGCCCGGCACGTAGCCGGTGATCAGGATCGGCCGCCCGACAACCAGAGCCTCACAGAGGGTGCCGGGGCCGGCTTTCGTGGCAACCACGTCAGCGGCGTGCATCAGCGTGGGCATGTTGCGCACGAAGCCAACAACACGTGTCGGAACATGCCAGGTCTGCTTCTCCAGGCGACGTCGCAGCGACTCATTGCGCCCACAGATTACCACCTGTTGCACAGGGAGGCCGGCTGCATCGACCGCTCTGGCCATCTCAGCAACACGTCCCATGCCTTCCCCCCCCCCGATTAGCAGCACAGTAAATCGGTCGGGGGCCAGCCCCAGGCTCTGACGAGTCGCGCATGGGTCGGCGTCAATTTCGGTGAACTTCGGATGAACCGGCTGGCCGGTGACGGCAATTCTCGTGTCAGGGATGCCGAACTCCAGCGCTCGCAACCGCACAGCCTCGCTGGGGGCGACGAGCAGATCAACGCTCCGTGTGAACCAGGCGGCATGGGCCGTGATCAGATCTGTGACGATCGTGGCAAACGGCAAGGCTCGTCCGGCCCGCTGGCGTACGTCTGCGGCCAATCGGGTGGCCAGAGGGTGAACGCAGGCCAGAACGTCTGGCCGAACGGCGTCCAGCTTCGCCTGGACGTGCCGGCGTGTGGCCAGGCTGATCATCCATCCGAGAAGACCGGCGCGCTGCCGGGCATCGGTCAGGTGGAAGCCAGCCGCCCACAGGGGAGCTGCATGATTGACCCACGGTCTGTAGATGGCGCCGGCTTGGTTGAGGGGGGGTGGAGCACATGTGGAGAAGAAGTCCAACAGCTCAACCTGCGAACCCGCTTTCAGCTCTCGCAATGCGGCCGCGATGGCTTCGGCGGCACTCCGATGACCACCACCCGTGTCTGACATCAGGATCAGCAGCTTCACGGCAGACCTTCTTTGCCGGTTAGGGGATGAATGCCCGGCTCTTCACCGCGTTCAATGAATTCTTTGACGCTCTTTTCGAACTTGCGGCGAGGCAGGAGAACACGCCGGCCACACCCCAGACACCGAATGCCAATATCCGCGCCCAGCCGGATGACGCGCCATTCGTCGCTGCCACAGGGATGCTGCTTCCGCAGCCGCACAACATCACCCATCCGAGTTTCCATCGCCATGTCTGAGCCTCGTGCAGATTATATCACAACCACGAAACAGCCACCAATCTACGGATAGACAGTTGGTTTCACGCTGCTTTTGGGTGCGCCGTTGAATTGTGCTATAATACGCTTTGGTTGTCGATAGACTCTAAGTGAGGATTTGTATCTTGCCAAGATCTGTTGCTGGATTCATCAGTATCATCATTGCGTTGATTGTTGGGATCACCGTCCACGAATTCGCGCATGCCTGGGCAGCCAACGAGTTGGGAGACCCGACGAGCAGGAGTCAGGGCCGGCTCACGCTCAACCCCCTGGCCCACCTGGACCCGGTGGGTTCGCTCATGATACTCTTTGCCGGATTTGGGTGGGGCAAACCGGTCCCGGTCAACCCGTACATGTTGAGGACCGATCCTACGGTGGGTATGGCATTGGTGTCATCTGCCGGCCCCATCTCAAATGTGCTCACAGCCCTGTTGTTTTCTGTTCCGGTGCGCCTGGGCATGCTTCCGTCGGGATTCGGCACTCGTATCATTCCGTCGATCGATGGTGTGTTCACCACGATCATCTTTGTCAATCTGGCGCTGGCGGTGTTCAACCTGATCCCGCTGGCACCGCTCGATGGTTACAAGGTTGCGCTGGCGCTGCTGCCGTGTGAGTTCGCCAACCGGTTGCGTCAAATCGAGACCTACGGACCAATCATCCTGATCTTGCTCGTCTTCCTGCCCGATCTGGTCGGGTCTAACTTTGATGTGCTGGGGCAGATCATCTGGCCCCCTATTCGCCTGATGTTCTCTCTCATGACAGGCTTGTGAGTCGAGGTCTGGCCGGCGCGACGGCGTATCGGATACGACAGTTCTTTGCCGCTGTGACAGCCAGCCGGCTGTCGGAGGCAGATCGAGCCCTGGTTGAGAGCCATCTGACGTCGGCCCAGCAGGCGCTGTTCAACCGGATGCCGGCAAACGACCAGCGGCACGCCGTAGCTGTCGCGCGCACACTCCTCGGCTGGGGTTGGCATGACACCCCTCTGATTCAGGCTGCGCTGCTGCACGACATCGGCAAGGCAGACAGCGGTCTGCACCTGGGGTATCGGGTGGCGATTGTACTCCTGCGGGTGTTCTGGCCGGCCGGGCTGGAATGGCTTGCCGCCAGCGACACCGGATGGCGCCGGCCTTTTCACGTCCATCAGCACCATCCAGAGATCGGGGCGCGGCTGGCAACCGAGGCCGGCTCCTCACCCCGGGTGGTGAGGCTGATCTTGCAGCACCAGTCGCCGACAGATGCAGGCGAAGACCGTGACGTGTTGGGAGCGTTGAAAGCCGCCGACGAAAGCTGGTAGGGTACGTAAGATGGAAAACGCACAAATCACCATTGTCGGGCTTGGCCTGATTGGCACATCGCTGGGACTGGCCCTGCAGAAAGTCAAGACGAACTTCGAGATCGTCGGTCATGATCGCGAGTTCGATGTCGCCAGACAAGCAGCTCGACTGGGCGCAGTCGATCGGGCCGAGTGGAACCTGATCAGTGCCGTCGAAGATGCTGACCTGATTTTCCTGGCAATCCCGGTGTCAGGAATCCGAGACACGCTTCAGGCCATTGCCAACGACCTGAAACGGGGGGCGCTCGTCACGGACACCGCATCCACCAAGCAGCAGGTCATGGCCTGGGCTGAGGAGCTTCTGCCGGCACACGCGGGCTTTGTCGGTGGCGACCCGATTGTTAAGCGCATCGGACATGGGCAGGCAGATGCATCGGCCGCTTTGTTTCAGGGAGCGCCGTATTGCATTGTGCCGGCCATCAGCGCCGACGAAGAAACGGTTCATGCGTTCGTGCAGTTGGTATCCAGTCTGGGAGCCGAGCCGTTTTTCGTTGACGCGGCGGAACACGATGGCCTGATGGCCGGCGTGGGGCACCTACCCTTCATCCTGTCCGCTGCCATGGTGCGCACAGCTACCCGGAGTCCCTCGGAACACGACCTGAAGCGAATGGCCGGCCAGGAGTTCCGCAATATCACGGCATTTCCTTCTACGGACCCTGCGGTATTCAGCGATGTCTGTCTGACGAACAGGGATAACATTGTTCGTTGGATTGACCGAATGATTGCTGAGCTGCACGACTGGCGCGACCTGGTTAACACGCAAGATACGGAGCAGTTGGAGGAGCTTTTCGACGACATTCTGGCGACACGCGCGCGCTGGCTGGGTGAGATTGACACCGGGTCTCCGATTGAGGAAGCATTGGGTAATACCGACAGGGGACTGCGCCAGCTCCTGTTCGGCTCCCGCCTGGGCAGCCCCAGGCCCCGAAACTGACATCAATCGCAAGCCCCGTAGTAACGATTTCAGTCGTTCCAAGGCGGCCGAAGCCGCTGCTACGAGCACTTTTCGGACAGGCACTTCGCCTTGAAACTGTATCATGCCGTTCGTCTACATCCTGGAATGTGCCGATGGCACGCTGTACACCGGTTGGACGACAGACCTGGAACGCCGGTTGAAAGCACACAACGCCGGCCGAGGAGCCCGATACACACGAAGTCGCCGGCCCGTTACATTGGTCTATCGCGAGGAGGTTGCGGATCGCAGCACAGCCCTGCGTCGAGAGGCAGCCATTCGACGCCTGCGCCGGTCCGCAAAGCTCGAGCTGATTCGCCGCTAACTGTGCCCGGGAGCCCAGGATCCGAGGGGCAAGGATGGAGGGGTCTCGATACCGTAGCAGATCGGGCTCTTCACCCTTGCTCCCCTGCACCCCGGCTCCCTTGCTCAGATCGCGGTCGTCAAACGAAGCAAGGATAGAGAACACAACCGCCTTGAGCGTCAAAACTGCCCCACCTCAGTCCGTAGCGGCAACAATTGCCTCTGTGCCGGCCCGGTCGGGTTCGGACCGGAGGCGCTATCATGTGCTCATGATTGCCCCGACGTCGTTCTTCGCAGACTACGGGTGCCATGTGCGGATTCTCGAAGAAGCCCGCGTCCTGCACAAACTGGGCCACGATGTTACCATCGCCACGTATCACAGCGGCAACAACGTGGCCGGGCTCGATATCGAGCGCACGATGCCGCTTCCGTGGTGGCGCGAAGCGGTCGTGGGTTCATCTCCTCACAAGATCGTCTACGACGTGCTCCTCTCGCTCAAAGTACTGCGGGCAGCCTGGCGCTGCCAGCCAGACGTAATCCACGGCCACCTCCACGAAGGCGCGCTCATCGGCTGGCCGGTGGGGCTGCTCGGTCGTGTGCCCCTCGTATTCGATTTTCAGGGCAGCCTCACCAGCGAGATGGTAGACCACCGTTTCCTGCGCGAGGGTGGTCCGTTCTTCGGGCCGATGCGCCGGCTGGAGGAACTCATCAACCGGCTGCCGGCGGCCATTATCACCAGCACCCAGCACGCCGCCGACCTGTGTGTAGCCGAGTACGGCTGCCGCCCAGAGATCATCCACCCGGTGCCTGACGCCGTGAATGCCGACGTTTTCCGCCCCGGGCTGTTGAGTGAAGCCGAACGCCGGGTGCGCAAAGAAGCACTAGGCATTCCCGCCGAGCGCCGCGTTGTCGTGTACCTGGGATTGCTGGCTGAGTACCAGGGAACCGATCTGTTGGTGAGAGCTGCCGCCCGGCTACTGGCTCACCGCCCCGACGTGCACTTCCTCATCATGGGGTATCCGGGTCGGCATCGCTACCAACACCTGGCGGAGCAACTTGGCATTGCCGATCACATCACACTCACCGGACGCATCCCGTACGAGCAGGCACCGGAAGCGTTGGCCCTCGGTGATATCGCTGTCGCTCCCAAACTCTCGGCGACGGAGGGGAGTGGCAAGCTGTTGAACTATATGGCAATGGCACTGCCGACAGCAGCCTTCGACACGCCTGTCAGTCGTGAATACCTGGGCGAGGATGGCGTCTACGCACCTCGTGGAAACGTGGATGGATTTGCGGCAGCCATGCGACAGTTGCTAGATAATCCAGACCAGGCGACCGCCCGAGGCCGGCGACTTCGCCAGCGTGCGATAGCCAAGTACTCGTGGGATGAGGCCGGCCAACGCCTGGTGGAGATATACGAGCGCGTGATGGCTGTCGGGAGCCTGTCCTGAGCGCAGTTGAAGGATCGGAAGAATGTCGCTAGCTGAGCGCATCCGTGAGCTGTACCGTTATCGCGAACTGATTCGCAACCTGGTTGTTCGCGATTTGAAGGTGCGCTACAAGAACTCTGCATTGGGCTTTCTCTGGAGCCTGGTGAACCCGCTGCTGATGATGCTGGTGTTCACCGTCGTGTTTCAGATCATGCTCCCCAACCAGCAGATTCAAGCTTTCCCGATCTTTATCTTGTGTGCCTTGCTCCCCTGGAATTGGTTTGCTGCGTCGCTCAACGAAGCCATTCCCAGCATCGTGAACAATGCGCACCTCATCAAGAAAGTCTATTTTCCAAGAGAAGTGCTCCCGTTGTCGGTGGTCCTTGCCAACGGGGTCAATTTCGCGTTGGCGCTGCTGGTGCTATTTGCCATGATCTTTTTCTACGGGGTTCACCTCTCGGCGTGGGTGTTACTCCTGCCGGCTATCATGGCTGTGCAACTGCTGTTCACGTTAGGAGTGGCGTTCATCCTGTCTACCGTGAACGTGTTCTACCGCGACACCGGCGTCATCATGGAAGTGGTGCTGCTGGCCTGGTTTTTCCTCACACCCATCTTTTATCCCGTCACGCTACTGTCAGAGCACCGAGAGATATGGGGGATCACGATGCCGGTCCAGCGACTGGTGTACATTCTGAACCCTATGGCATCTTTGATCTCCGCCTATCGCGACATCTTGTGGGGATCATTGGAGGGTGGACCACCAGGAGCTCCGGGACTCGACTTCCTCGGGCGGACAGTGATCACCTCGCTCGGCATGTTGGTTGTCGGATACCTTTTTTTCACACGTTACAGCCGGACATTTGGTGAAGAAGTCTAGATGACACCTGCCATCCACTTCCAGAACGTCTCGAAACGATTCATCACCCATCACGAGCGACCACGGTCGTTTCAGGAACTGGTGGTGAACCTGTTCCGCACCTCCGAGCGCGAGGAACTGTGGGCACTGCGAGACGTCAGCTTCGTCGTCCGGCGTGGCGAGACCGTAGGGTTTATCGGACACAACGGGTCGGGGAAGAGCACCGCGTTGAAACTGATAAGCCGCATTCTGGAACCGACTGCCGGCCAGGTCCAGGTCGAGGGGCGGGTCGCGGCGCTGATCGAGTTGGGGGCCGGCTTTCACCCTGACCTCACGGGACGCGAGAACATTTTCCTCAACGGCTCTCTGCTAGGGCTCAGCCGTGCTGAGATGCAGGAGCGGTACGACGAGATTGTCGCATTCTCGGAGCTGGGGCGCTTCATTGACATGCCGCTCAAGCACTACTCCTCGGGCATGCAGATGCGATTGGGGTTTAGCATTGCCACCTGCGTCGATCCCGACGTGCTGCTGATTGACGAGGTGCTGGCCGTTGGTGACGAGGGCTTTCAGCGCAAATGTCTGGCGCGGATCAACCATTTTCGAGGAAGTGACAAGGCTATCGTGTTCGTGTCCCACGATCTGGGTGCGGTGCGCCAGTTGTGTGACCGGGTCATCTGGCTGGAAGATGGGGTTGTGATGGCCGAAGGGCCGGCCCATGAGGTCGTTGCCCAGTATCTGGTGCGTGTAGGAGAGCAGGAGGAGGCCGGCATCGCGGCCGCCACCAGCAATCACATCTCCGATGCCGATGAGAAGACTCGTACTGAGCCTGGCCGCAGTAAACGCTGGGGCACCGGCGAGGCAGAGGTCGTGGGCGTTTACTTGAGGGCTACTGACTATCGAGAACGTCATCTGTTTGATCCGGAAGGCCCGATGGTCGTTGACATAGACTATCAGGCGCGCCAATTCATCGATGAGGCCGTGTTTGGCATCGGCCTGTTCCGCGACGACGGCACGCACTGCTATGGCACGAACACAGACATCGAAGGGCACGTGCTGCAATTGGAACCCGGCCCCGGTCACGTCCAGGTCGTGATCGACCGACTGGCGCTGCTGCCGGGGACGTACACGCTGGACGTGGCCATTCACGCGCCCAATGGACACCCATACGACTATTGGCGCGCAGCGTGTGCTTTCAGCGTCCGTTCCTCGTGCAGTGACAGCGGCGTCTATCGCCCGCGCCATCGGTGGGTGATCGACGGCGTTTCGCTGGGGGAACGGCGGCGCGAGGAAGTGGCCGGCGTCAGTGCAGGCCGGGTGCGTGAAACGTGAAGCGTGAAACGTGGGACCTTCGCGCGACACGCAATACGCAGTACGCAGTACGTAATACTCTACCCCTACAAGCCAGATCACCATGAAAGACAACTCCGGAAGCAGAGACCAGGTCGATGTCGCGGCCGTGCTTCGCGATCTGAAGGCCGAAGTCCGCCGGCAGCGCCACGAATTGCGTGGCGCAGGCGCCATCGCCGCTGAGGATTGGCTTGGCCCGGCAAGTCTGGATGCAGTTCAGAGTACGGCACGTGTCAATCCGCATCTGCCCATCGCGTGGCCCGAGTGGCCGCCAGGGATCGTCCCGAAGGTCGTTGCCGTCTTGCAGAAGGTGACGCGCCGGCTGCTCCGCTGGTACATCAATCCCATCGTCGCCCAACAGAACGAATTCAACACTGCTGCGGCTCAGGCCCTGGTCGATCTGGCAGTGGAGATGCGGGCCGGCCACGCTCGGGTCCGCCACGAGGCTCAGGAACTGCGGGCAACGCGGCAGCAGTGGGAGAAGGATCAGGAGCGCGAACGACAGATACTTGCCCAGCGACTGTGGCGGCTGGAGCAGCAGTCGGTGCAGAGGAGCAGAGGAGCAGAGGGGCAAAGGGGCAGAGAGGCAGGCACCCCTCCACCTCCGTACAAACCACTCCTCGACTACTATCATTTCGAACTTCGCCACCGGGGCAGCCTGGAGGACATCGCAGCTCGCCAGAGGTTGTATCTCGACTATTTTGAGGATTGCCGGCGCGTGTTGGACATCGGTTGCGGTCGTGGTGAGTTTGTCGCTCTCCTTCGGGAGCGTGGCATTGATGCGCGGGGCGTTGAGATCGATGCCGAGATGGTGGCTCATTGTCAGGCCGAAGGTCTGCCGGTCGAGCACGCCGACGCGCTGAGCTATCTGGCCACGCTGCGGGATGAGTCCCTCGACGGTGTTTTCATGGCTCAGGTGGTGGAACATCTCGTGCCGGCTGATCTCGTCGGCCTGCTGCGGTTATGCCGGCAGAAACTCGCGCCGGATGGCGTCCTGGTCGCCGAGACCATCAACCCCACGTGTGTGTATGCCTTCGTTCAATACTACCTGATGGACCCATCGCACGTTCAGCCGCTACACCCGGAGACGCTGCGCTTTATGCTGGAAGATGCCGGCTTCTGGCAAGTTGAGATCAAGTATCTCTCGCCGGTGCCGGCGGCTCAACGCCTGTCGCCCCTGTCGCCCGACGGCCTGGACGAGACCCAGGTGTCTATCCTGAACCGCAACGTCGAGCGACTGAACGCGCTCCTCTTTGGCCACCAGGATTACGCGGCCATCGCTCGCCGGCCTCCGGAGGATCTGCTCGACACGGATTCTCAACAAGGATACACGGATACGGATTAATTCCAGCCCGTAGTCAGCCCCTCCGTGTCAAGATCCGTGTGAAAATCCGTGTTGAATCTGTGCAATTCGTGTCAGAATCCGTGTGTGCAATGAAACGCATAGCCGTCTGTACAGCCCAGGTCCCCTTTGTTCGTGGCGGGGCCGAGATTCACGTAAGGTCCCTGGCGCGGGAGCTGCGCCGGCGCGGTTTCGAAGCCGACATTGTCGCCCTGCCGTTCAAAGAGTATCCGCGTTCGCAACTGCTCAAGAGTTGTCTGATCTGGCGTCTCATCGATCTCACCGAAAGCAGTCACTCACCCGTTGATCTTGTGATCGCTACCAAGTTTCCATCGTATGTGGTTCGCCATCCCAACAAGGTCACCTGGCTCATTCACCAGCACCGGCAAGTGTACGACCTCTACGGCACGGATCACAGCGACTTCACCGACTCGCCTGAGGATCGACACTTCCGCGCGGTGATCCGACGCATAGACAATGAGTCGCTGGCCGAATCGCAGCGGATTTTCACGAATGCGCGAAACACAGCGTCGCGTCTCGCCCGGTACAACGACCTGCACGGCGAGCCGCTCTATCACCCGCCGAAGCATGATGGGCGCTATCGAAACGAGGGGTACGGGGACTACGTTTTCGCCGTTTCGCGCCTGGACCGGATCAAGCGGTTGGATGGGCTGGTGCGCGCCATGGCCCACACGCGGTCCGATGTGCGATGTCGCATCGCCGGCACCGGCCCGATGGAACCCGAACTGCGCCGGCTGGCGTCCAGGCTGGGCGTGGCGGATCGTGTCGAGTTCCTGGGCTACGTCGATGATGATCAACTCATCGATCTGTACGCCAACTGCTTCGCCGTATACTATGCGCCGTATGACGAGGACTACGGCTACGTCACCCTGGAGGCTTTCAAGTCCCACAAACCGGTCTTGACAGCGCCGGACAGCGGCGGTGTGCTCGAATTCGTCGAGGATGGTGAGAACGGCTTCGTGATCGCGGTGGACCAGCCGGCCAGCATGGGCGAACGAATCGACCAGTTGCACGCAGACACCCGACTCGCAGCACGGCTGGGCGTGGCCGGCCACGCCCGCGTGTCGGGTATTACCTGGGACTACGCCATTGAACGCTTGACGGAAACACTATGATGCATGTCGCCTATTTTAGCCCGTTGCCGCCTGCCGCTTCCGGCATTGCTGACTACAGCGCTGAGTTGCTGCCGCACCTGAGCCGGCTTGTGGATATCACCCTCTTCGTCGAGCCGGATGTCCCCCTTGATGAGGATCTGGCGGCATCCTTTCCGGTGTGTGACATGGCCTCCTTTGGGCGCCGGGGCGACGAATTCGATGTGGCGCTCTACCAGATGGGCAATGATGCTACATATCACGAAGCCATCTGGCACACTCTGCAGGACTACCCGGGCATTGTGGTGGTGCATGAACCTCTCTTCTACCACTTCTTTCAGCAACTCACTGTTCCGCATGGGGACGTTGCGGGCTTCCGCCGGATCTTGCAGGAAACTTATGGTGAGTTGGCAGCCCGGCGAGTGATAAACCGTCTGGATGACGGGATGGTCAATCCGGTTGCCTTTCCGCTGCTGGAGCCAGTCCTGCATGGGGCGCTGGGTGCCATCGTCCACAGCCGCTACGCGGCGCGTCAGGTTGCCGAACGCTGTCCGGAGGTGCCTGTTGCAGTGATACCTCACCACCTGAGCCTGCCGGCGCCTTTCGATGGAACCGTCGATCGAGAGGCCATCCGTCGGAACCTGGGCCTGGCCGGTCGTCTCGTGATAGGCACCTTCGGATTTCTGACCGAGTGGAAGCGAATTCCTGTCAGTTTGCGTGCATTCGCTCGCCTCCACCGGGATCATCCGGAGGCCATTTACTGCCTGGTGGGTGATGTGCGCCTGTACCAGGAACTTGATGCGCTCATCGACGAAGCCGGCCTGCCAGGAGAGGCTGTGCGAGTCACCGGACGCACGTCACTGGATGAATTCCTGGCCTACATGGCGGCCACGGACGTGGCGATCAACCTGCGCTACCCGACAGCCGGCGAGACCTCAGGCACCCTCATCCGGCTGCTGGGGCTGGGCGTACCGACTATTGTCAGCGATGTTGGAGCCTTCGCCGAATTCCCGGAAGATGTGTGTGCCAGGGTGCCGGTAGACAGCTTCGAGGAGGAGACGCTGGTTGCGATCCTACGGGCGTTGGTTGAAGACAAGGCGCTGCGTCGGGCTCTGGGAGCCAATGCCAGGGAGTATACCCGGACCAACCACACGCTTGAGGGCTCCGCGCAGGCATACGCGGCCTTCATCGAGCAAGTGGTGGCCGGCGAGGTCAGGCCGGCAGCCCAACCTGCCGCCTCGCCAGCGGCCGAGGTCATGTCGGACATCGCAGCCACCCTGGCCGGCTGGGGGGTCACTGAGCACCACGATTCGCTTTTGCACCCTATTGCCCAGGCTATAGCGGACCTCGGCGCTCCCTTCGGTCCCCTTGACCAGGATCATGACCGGGAATCCGAAGCAACCACCCCCGAACTCCCGACTTAGCACTTCGGGCCGCAGATTGCCGCACATGACGCCGATTGATCTCCTTCGCCTGCTGATTGTCGCCCCCCCGCTGGCCTGGCTACCAGGCTGGCTGGCAGGGAGGATGGAGAATGGGGAATGGAGCAAAGAGGAGGGAAGTCGGCTCTCTGTGGAGCGCGTTTTCCTGTGCGTGTTCGTCAGTCTCATGATTTCTGCCGGCCTCGCTACCCTCCTGGCTGAACTGGGCATCTTGTCGTTGGTTTCGTTGCTGGCGGGGCTCATCCTCACCTGCCTGGTTCTGTGGAGAGTGGAAAGAGGAGGGCAGAAGATGGAGAATGGAGGGGGGAAAATGGAAAATGGGGAAGGGGACATGGAATCAACTTCTCCGCTTCCCGTTTCCACTTTCCGTCTTCCATTTTCCCTTTTCCCCCTTCCGTTTTCCCTATGGACCGCTGGCCTGCTGGCCGTTCTTATCCTGGCTGCGGTTCTCTTCTTTCACCCCGCAGAAGCCGTTCTCGTGATGGATGATGCCGGCGTCTACGTGATTCACGGCCTCACACTGGCGCGTACTGGCAGGCTCGACATCGTGGACCCACTCCTTCCTTCCATATCTGGGACCAAAGCAGACCAGTTGTTGCCTTTCCTGCGTTATGAGTCGAGCTACATTCGGCATGGGGGATTCTACATCTGGAATTGGTGGCGCGGTCTCATCCGGCCGAGTTTCTTCCATTTTCCGTCGATCTGGATGGCGGTGTTGGCATTGATCGCGGGACCACGGGCTGCCCTCTGGGCGACGCCCCTGGCCGGCCTTGTAGCTGTCAGTGGCTTTGCTCTTCTGGGGCGTCGGCTGTTCGGGCCGGCCGTTGGTCTGACCGCTGCGCTTCTACTTACGCTCAGTTTCCCGCAGGTCTGGTATGCCCGCTACCCGACCTCGGAGATGTTTATGCAGGCGTGGCTCATGGGTGGCCTTTTTCTCCTGACTACTTTTCTACGGCATCGGTCGCGCTTTGTCGGAGTTGCTGCCGGCATTGCTTTGGGGCAAATCTTCTTCATCCGGGTGGACGCCTGGGTTGCCGTGTTAGCCATCGGGGTCTGCTTTGCCGGCTGGTTCCTGAAAGATCAGCACGAATCGCATCCGTTGGCGCGCGTCGTGGGCGACCGCTGGTTCCTCGTGCCACTGGGACTGATGCTGGTGTGGGCCGGGTTGCATGCGACTCTGTTTGCTTCGTCCTACGTGATATCGCTCATGCACCTGTATCTCACACCACGTCTCGGAGCCATGGCAGTTCTCGGCGTGGCCATCGGGGGCGCAGCGGCTTTCCTACTCTGGTTCCAACCGACGGCAATTACGTTCCGAATTCCGGCATCTGGCATATCTCGCTGGATAGCGGGGTCAATCATGGCCGGCGTGTGGACAGTTGTCTTAGTCGTGGGGACGCGTGCTTCGGTCGGGGTCGATGCGATACGGTGGCTAAATTGGTATTACACTCCGCTCGGGTTAGCGGCCGGTCTCATTGGAGCGGTTCTCGTACTGCGGCATAGGATCAGCCGGCCAGCCCAGATGATCCTGCTCATCGCTCTCATGTACGCCCTGCTCTACCTGCCCGATCCCCGCGCGGACCCAACCCAGCCATGGGGCGTGCGGCGGTTCGTGCCGGCGGTTCTCCCCGCCCTCACCTTGCTGATGGCGTACTTCGTAGCCCGATTCCCTGCACCCGGCCCCCAACGCCTGCAACAGGCTGTGCGAGTTACTCTGGCGTTGATCCTGGTGACCATCCTGGCCCAAAGCCTGCGCCCCGTGCTGATGCTCGATGAGAATGCCGGCGTCTGGGATGAGCTCGAGACATTGTCTCGCCAATTCGAGCCGGGAGCAGTCGTGCTGTTCAACCAGACCGGTGTTGGACAGGCTGTCGGCCAGCCGCTGACCTACCTGTACGATCGGCCGGCCTTCGTCTTGCAGGACCAAAGCCTCGACCCGCGGTCGATTGCGGAGCTTGCGGATCAGTGGCTCGCCGATGGTCGGCCGGTATACCTGGCTATCACTGGCATGGCGCCCTGGCTCGCGGACCTCGACGTGGGGCTGAAGCCGGCTGGTGTTTTCACGTTCCACTTTCCACGCCTCGAGCGCCCGACGACGCACCTCCCTCGTCAGATGTACACCGTGGCCTGGCCCATCGATCTGTATCGCGTGGTGGCCGCCGGCAGCAGGCTACCGATCCATCGTCTGGAGATGGAGGCCGGGGAGCTGCCCTACGTGCGCTCCGGCTTCTACGACCGCGAGGTTACGCCGGATGGCACCACCTTCCGCTGGACCAACGGTGCGGCCCGAATTTCCCTGCCGGTCTCAGAGAGCGTGACCGCGCTGACGCTACGCGTGTCCGGCCCGCCGGCCGGCGTCCCTCAGCGTCACCTCACGCTGTTCATCGATGACCAACAGGTGGGGGCCTGGGATCTTCCCGATCGATTCGTTACGCTCAGCGCGGATGTTCCGGCAGGTGCAGCACAGGACGGATGGCTGGACATCTTGCTACGAAGCGATTCCTGGCAGCCGGCGGAGGCCGGCCTCGGGGACGATGATCGACGCCTGGGCGTCGTCGTGGACTGGATTGCTGTTTCATTCCAGTAATCAGGAATCAGTGATTAGCAATCAGGTTCTGACTACTGGCTGGACTTTGGCAAATCTGGTAACACCACCCTATACTGTGGAGTAAGGCACGCCCACGCGCCGTATCTTGTGGAGCCGTTCGCACGTAGGCGTGCTCACTCCTCGATTTGCCAAAGTCCAGCTACTGAAACTGGCAAATTATCCGTCACTGACTACTGATCACTGACTACTGATTACTGTTCACTGAAACGGGGGTTACGTGTTGAAAATCGGCATCTACAACCGGCATCTGACGGGCGTCGGTGGGGGCGAGAAGCACATGCTGGCCATGGCGGAGATCCTGAGTCGCCACTACCCGGTGGAGGTGCTCACCCACCACGTTCTGGATCTGCCGGCCGCCGGCGCTCAGTTGGGCCTGGATCTCAGCCGGGCGCGCCTGCGTCCGCTGGAAGATCGGCCAGACCCCGAACTTGCTCCCCTCACCGCTGACTACGACTTGTTCATCAACGCCTCCGACGGCACCTTTGTGCCCTCTCAGGCACAGCATAGCATCCTGTTGGTCTACTTTCCAACGCCTGTCAGCAACACGCTGTGGACGCGGTTCAAATGGCGACTCGGGAAACGACTGCGCCGGGCTTTGCTGGTACCGCGTTACGCTGCCGGTTTCTACGGAGCGGAGAAGTTTGACTCCATGACTGTGCGCTGGACCCGACGTCAAGCGCGCCTGGAAGTCCCGAGCCCGTCACGTGTGAACCTGCTGAATATCCGCTTTGTTCTGACATCCGACCGACCTGTCGATCTGGTCCAGTTCCTGGTAGATGGCCAGCAGGTGGCTGCGTGCGAGGTGCCGGCCGGCCGTCTGACATCGATCGACATATCTGTCCCGGTACCCCGGCGCGGGCCGGCCACGCTAGACATTTCGACGATCCCGGCCAACGGACTGCGCAGGGACGACGATCTTGGCATCGGCGTCGTCGATGTGCAGGCCGATACTGCACGCTATCGACTATATGAGAGGCTATTCAAACACTGGTTTCGCGAGCTAGGTCAGCGCCTGGACTCGCTGTATCCTGTCCTGCACCTGGACCATCTGGACACGTATGACACGCTCTGTGCCAACTCGCAGTACACGCAGCGTTGGATTCGACGCTACTGGGGAAAGGACAGCATCGTTTTCTATCCCCCCGTGGACGTTGACCTCTTCGAGCCGCTACCCAAACGCCGGCAAATCCTCAGCGTGGGCCGCTTCTTCACCACCGGACACAACAAGAAACATCTGGCGATGATCCGCGCCTTCCGTCAGATGGTCAGCCAGGGATTGACGAGCTGGGAGTTGCATCTGGCCGGCGGGAGTTCGCTCGGATCTGCCAACGCCCGGTATCTCACGCAGGTGCAGGCGGCCGCAGCCGGCGCGCCCATCCGAATTCATGCCGACATCTCTTTTGAGGCATTGCGCCGGTTGTACGCCGAGAGTGCCATCTACTGGCATGCCGCCGGCTACGGGGAGAATCCGGAGCGCCACCCCCTGCGTTTCGAACACTTTGGCCTCACCACCGTCGAAGCGATGGCAGCCGGCGCTGTCCCCGTCGTTATCAACGGCGGCGGCCAGCCTGAAATCGTTACCCACGGCATGGATGGGTTCTTGTGGTCGTCACTCGATGAATTGACGGCGTGGACACGCAGGCTCGTGGACGATCCGGAACTGCTCCGGCGAATGGGGAGCGCCGCGCGGGAGCGCAGCCGCGCCTTTGGCCGCGACTCCTTCGAGAAACGGTTGTGGCAGGTGTTGGAGGGCACGACGGAGACAGGGCGAATGGATCGTTGACCATCACACGAACCTGTGGTACAATGTCTTTGGAGACGAAATATGACCGACCAGGAGAAACCCGATCAACCCCCGGCTACTGACGAGGAGACCCTGGGCACTCTTCAGGAAACGCTGTACACACGTCTGCGGGAACCATTGCTGAGGGAGATTCGCGAGAGCCTGCTCCAGGAAGCGGCTGCCCAGCCCATTCCACTCTATTACGACCGCTTCGTCTCCAGCGAGACGCAACGACTGGGGGAGGCCATTGAGCGCAATGGCCAACGTATCGACGAGTTGCGCGGAGAGGTTAACAGACTGCGCCAGGATATGTTGCGCGGTCTGGCCGCAGGTAGGACCGAATGGAACGCCGGCTTTGCCGAGGCCAAAACGGAGCGGGAGGCTGGCTTCGCCGAGGCCAAGGCGGAGCGGGAGACCGGCTTTGCTGAGGCCAAGGCGGAGCGGGAGCGCCTGCGGGACGAGATGCACGAGCGCTTTGCCGAGGCCAAGGCGGAGCGGGAGCGCTTGCGGGACGAGATGCATGAGCGCTTTGCCGAGGCCAAGGCGGAGCGGGAGGCCGGCTTTGCCGAGGCCAAGGCGGAGCAGGAGGCCGGCTTTGCTGAAGCCAAGGCGGAGCGGGAGGCCGGCTTCGCTGAGGCCAAGGCGGAGCGGGAGCGCTTGCGGGACGAGATGCATGAGCGCTTTGCCGAGGCCAAGGCGGAGCGCGAAAGGCTTTTTGCAGAGGCGAGGGCGGAGCGGGATCAGTTGCGAGCGGAGATGAACCAGCGCTTCGAGCATCTGGAGCAACGCCTGGACCAGTTCAGTGGAAGCATGCGCAACTGGGCATTGGCTGCTGTAGCCATCGTGACAGTTGTCACCACCATCCTTTCCTTGCTTCTAAGATGAGAACTCCATCGGTAGAATCTCCGTTGCCGTTTGAAGTATCTTCCATACGACGCACAATACAGTACGGCTTTTCTTTCGCGAAATGTCACCAACGAGACGCAGACGCTTGACCTTTTTTGAGGTAGTGGCCGTCAATGACTGGGAGCGTCAGCCCTTCACATCCGAACCTTCGGACAAACGGAAGCGTTCAGCTCGCTGGGAAAGTCCTTGGTTCCGGAATCGTGGTGATTTTGATCGCGAGATTGCTATTCGGTGTCCCTGACCAATCTTTGGCATTGAGCCAAAATCTGTTACGCAACCCCGGTTTCGAGGCCGGCACCGGTAGCTGGAACGTGGAACCCTCAACCGCGACGTTTACAGTCGTGAGCGCGCCCACCCACCAGGGAGTCAGAGCTGCCGCCGTAACCAAGGCCAAGGCCAGCGGCAAAGCCCTCATCTACCAGGACGTGCCCGTAACTGCCGGCGAACAATACACTGCTCAGGTCTGGGCCATCTGGAACGATGAGGGGCTCTCGAACGTCAAGTTGCGTGTTGATTGGCTTGATGCCAGTGGAGAGCGGGCCGCGCCACGCAATGAAGTATCGGCCACTGAGCGTGGTCCAACGTATCAGTTGCTGAGCCTGGACAACCTGCGAGCACCTGACGGCGTAGTGACCGCCCGCGTCCAGGGCTACACGTATGTGAAGCCGGCCGGCCTGGAGCAGCCAGCCCTTTTCGACGACTTCTACTTCGCCCTGGCTGGCGCGCCGACAGCGACACCGGAGCCATCTCCCACCGCCACGACCACACCCACTGTCATATTACCCACGCCAACACCCAGCCCTACCGCTACGCCATCCCCTGTGCCGGCCAGCGCTGTGGTCATCAACGAGGTCTTCTATGATCCGCCGGCCCCTGGCGGTGATCCCGACGACGAGTGGGTAGAACTCTACAACACCACAGAACACACCATCAACCTGGAAGGCTGGATGTTGGCCGATCATATCGGGGAGGACAGGCTGCCGGCTGTAGCGTTGCCGGCCGGCGGTTTCGTAGTCGTGGCGGCTTCCGATTCTTTCAGGGCGTTATACCCATCGTACAACGGCTTGCTCGTCACACTGGGTGGTCCCATAGGCAATGGATTGGCCAACACCGGTGATTCCCTGTGGTTACTGGATGACCAGGGTCGCACCATCGATGCCATGGCGTACGGCGATGACACGGTGGCCATGTTCCCCGCCGTGCCGGCTGCCCCTGAGGGGTATTCCCTGGAGCGCGTGCCCGTCGGCCATGACACCGACACTGCCGCTGACTGGTTCCCGCGCTCTGTACCCTCACCAGGACAGGGGATTGACATCTGGCTGCTGTATCTGCCGGTTGTCACCAGGTAGTCGGGCGGTTCGCAGGAGCGGATCTTGTTGCCTGAGTTCAGCTCGCCCGTCTCCCCGGCTCTCTACGGACGGGACCTTCTACTCACTTTCAGTGGTGAGGAGTATGCCGATTTCCTGGCCGGCGCCAGCCGCCAGTTGCGCCCTCGCCTGGCACGAGCATTGGAGCTGGCGCGTCTGCTACCGGACACGCATGTGTTGGACATTGGATGCGGGCGGGGCGAGATCACGCTGCATGCTGTGCGTCGCGGGGCCGTTGTGACTGCTATCGACTTCTCCGCTGACTGCCTCCAGCTTACCTGGAATACGCTGGCGCTGGCACCGCCGGCGGCTCGCGCTCGTGTGCGGTTACTGCGCGCCGATGCCGCTGCCCTGCCTGTGGACGACAAAAGTGTTCACCGCGTATTCTTCCTGGACGTAGCCGAGCATCTTCAACCCTGGCAACTTCGCCAGGCCCTGGCCGAAATCCGGCGCGTGCTGCGCCCCGATGGTTGGGCTGTGATTCACACACTGCCGAACCGATGGGCACTGAATATTGGCTATAAGCTGATGCGCCGGCTTTGGCCGGGTTTGCCGCCTGAACCCCGATCAACCTACGAACAGCAAGTCCATGTGAACGAACTGGATCCAATTCGACTGGCTGCCGCCCTCGACGAAGCCGGCCTGCGCCACCGTGTGTGGCTGGAGAACTGGACCGTGGCCCACGCTCACTGGGGAGCTGGCCGGCAATTCGCCGACCCGCTGCGTGACCAATCGTACCCGTTGCTACGCCAGTGGTGGGTACGTCCGACGATGAGAGCCCTGATGCATACTCCCCTGCGATGGGTGCTTGCCAACGATATCTTCGCCATCGCCTGGCCGCGGTGACATGCCGAATGGTGGGCGCGGTTTCTCCGGGTCCACTGTAAAAGTGTCACTTCAGTTCGCTGATAGAAGGTGTAGTCTGCCAGGCGCAATCAGAGCGGCTACTGTCCCGCTCACTTTGGGTCTGCGCCTTGACTTTTTGGAGTCTAGTCCTACACTATAGTCTACTCCGCTGCCCGGCCAGGCATGCGAGATGATATTGACGTAACTTTATCTGGTAGGTCCAAACTAGAAGAGTCGGCACCCCCAGAGCCTGTCCTGAGTCCTGGGTCGGACCAGGACTTGCCGAAGAGCCTGCCGAAGGGATGCGGCTCCGTTCGGCACGTGGGCGTGCCTCGCTCCTCAGAAATTGGATCTACTGAGATTGCTTTGCGAGGGGATTGGTCATGATTGAACATCGGAAAGGTACGACAGGGCAGGTGATCTATCAAGTAGATGACGGCGTGGCCGTGATCACCCTGAATCGCCCCGACAAGCTAAATGCCTTCACAGCAGCGATGCTGGGGGAGCTAAATGATGTCCTAGAGCAGGCCGAGCACGACGCGACCGTGCGCGCGGTTGTGATCACCGGATCTGGCCGGGGCTTCTCTGCCGGCCAGGATCTCACCGAGATGCGCCAACGGGATGAGGCCGGCGAGGCCAGCGTCTCGGCCGAGTACATGGAGCAGACCTACCACCCCATCATCCGCCGCATCCGGCGCATGGAGAAGCCGGTGATCGGCGCCATCAACGGGGTGGCTGCTGGCGCCGGCGCCAGCCTGGCCCTGGCCGCCGACCTGCGGATGGCTTCTGAGAACGCCAGCTTCATCCAGTCCTTCGTCAACGTGGGCCTGATACCCGACTCGGGGTCCACGTTCTTTCTGCCACGGCTGGTGGGCATGGCCCGTGCTATGGAGCTGGCGTTTACAGGCCGGCGTGTCACCGCTGAGGAAGCAGAACGCATCGGGCTGGTGAACCGCGTCGTGCCGCACGACGAGTTGATGGATGCCTCCATGGACTTGGCCCGCCAACTGGCGCAGGGACCCACTGCGGTCATCGGCATGGCGAAGCGTGCTCTGAATCGGTCCTGGCTCGTGGACATCGAAGAGGCGCTGGACTACGAAGGTGAACTCCAGGACCTCGCTCGCGCTACCGAAGATCACCATGAGGGAGTGGCGGCTTTCCTGGAGAAGCGGCCGGCGAAGTTCACAGGAAAGTAAATCTGAGCAAGTGGCAGGCTTCGTTCGGAGGCTCAGCTCTAGGGGGATGCCTTTTTGCCCCTTGATGGTTAAGATGCTATAATCCACGGCAGACATCTCACTGCTCGGAAGAGGTATACATTGTCTGAGTCGTTTGTCCATATCGTCCGCGCCGCCGCCAGTAAACGAATGCTGTACCTGCCTCATGCTCTCGACGAGATGAATGCGCCTGAAGAGTTGATCACGCCAGATGAGGTCCGAGCCGTTATCTTCGACGGCAAGATTATCGAAGATTATCCTGAAGATGCACGTGGTCATAGCTGCCTGATGCTGGGCCATGGCGCGGCGGGGCGGCCAGTTCACGTGGTCTGCTCGCCCAAGGACGAGTATCTGGCGATTATCACGGTCTACGTGCCTGGTGAAGAGCGTTGGGAAGCGGACTGGAAGACGCGTAAAGCACGGAATTAGAGGAGTGCGACATGGAATGCCTACATTGCCGTGGCACCTTGAAGGTTGGTCAAGCGAGCTATACGGTAAACCGGAAAGGGTATCACTTAATCATTGACGACGTCCCCGCCTTTATCTGTGAGCAGTGCGCGGAACCATTGTTTACCGAAGCTGCCGTTCGTCTTGTGCAGCAGATGATTCGTACGCTTGACACCCGCCGTGAGGAATTGAGCGCGATCAGTATCGCCGCATAGGGCACTCAACCAGGCCACCGTTTCCTGACATCTGACCTCGTTACCGACGAGGGCCCGGCAAACACCTCTGATGCGCTTACATTGAACCCTGGCACTCAGAGCATTCTTGGCTGAGAAGCGCTGCTCCAGCCCCTGAAGCTCTTGGTGAACTCTCACAAGGTTCAGTTGTGAGTGAAGTGCGAAAGGACCTCAGCGCACTGGGATTAGGGGCAACTCTCATGAGCCTCAGTGGGATCAGTATCTCAGGGATCCAAGCCCGGTGGAGGCAACGATGGAACAGGTATTCGTCGCACGCGAACGAGAGCTTTCTCTACTCAAGAGGTTCCTGGACCGCACCCTCGCCGGCCACGGCACTGTCTGCTTCGTGACGGGCGAGGCCGGCGCCGGCAAGACTGCCCTGGTCACGGAGTTCGCCCGCCGCGCCCAGGCCGAGCACGAGGACCTGCTCGTGGCCGTGGGGCAGGGCGATGCCCAGACGGGCGCCGGCGATCCCTACCTGCCCTTCCGTGAGGTGCTGGGCCTCCTCACTGGCGACGTCGAAGCCAAGCTGGCCCAGGGGGCCATCACCAGGGAGAACGCCGGCCGGCTGCGCGACTTCCTGCGTGTCTCGGGCCAGGCGCTGGTGGACCTTGGTCCCGACCTGATTGACATCTTCGTGCCCGGGGTGGGGCTGGCGACACGGGCAGGAGCCTTCCTGGCCGGCAAGGTGGGCTGGCTGGAGCGGCTGGAGGAACTGACGGAGCGCAAAGCGGCCGGCCCTGGCGACACCGATCTAGATCAGAGCCGCATCTTCGAGCAGTACACCAACGTGCTGACGGCGTTGGCGGCGCAGCAGCCGCTGATGCTGGTGCTGGACGACCTGCAGTGGGCCGACGCAGCGTCCATCAACTTGCTGTTTCGGCTGGGCCGGCGCATCGGGGAGAGCCGCGTGTTGCTCGCGGGAACCTATCGACCGGACGAGGTAGCGCTGGGTCGTGGAGGGGAGAGACATCCCCTGGAGAAGGTGCTGGCGGAACTCAAGCGCTACCACGGAGACATCTGGATCGATCTGGGTGAGGCCGAAGAGATGGAGGGCCGGCAGTTCGTGGACGCCTTCCTGGACACCGAGCCCAACCTCTTGGGCGAGGCTTTCCGAGAGGCGCTATTTCAGCACACCGCCGGTCATCCTCTGTTCACCATCGAGCTGCTGCGGGACATGCAGGAGCAGGGTGACCTGGTTCGGGACGAGCGGGGCCGCTGGGTGGAGGGGCCGGCGCTGGATTGGGGGGCCCTGCCGGCGCGGGTGGAAGGCGTGATCGAGGAGCGGATTGGCCGGCTGGAGGCGGAGCTGCGCGATATCCTGACGGTGGCGGCCGTGGAGGGGGAAGACTTCACCGCCCAGGTCATCGCCAGGGTGCAGGAAATCCAGGAACGGAGGCTCTTGCGCACGTTGTCGCGGGAGTTGGAGAAACGCCACACCCTGGTGCGGGAGCAGGGCGAGGTGAAAGTCGATCATCACCTTCTGTCGCGCTATCGATTTGCCCACACCCTATTTCAGCGCTATCTGTACAACGATCTGAGTGCCGGCGAGCGCCGGCTGCTGCACGGTGAGATCGCCGAGATTCTGGAGGAGTTGTACGCGGGGCGGGCGGATGAGATCACGGTCCAATTAGCCCGCCACTACGCCGAGGCGGGGGAGGCGGAGAAGGCGGTGGAGTACCTGCTGCAGGCGGGAGACCGGGCGCGGGGGCTGTACGCGCATCAGGAGGCCATCGGTTACTACGAGCGAGCACTGGAGTTCCTGAAGGAGCGGGGGGAGCACGAACGCGCGGCGCGGACGCTGATGAAGCTGGGGCTGACCTATCACACCGCCTTCGAGTTCCGGCGGGCGCGCCGGGCTTACGAGGAAGGTTTCGCCCTATGGCAGCGGGCCGGGGCGGTGCAGCCGGCCATCCCACCGCCGCCGGCGCCCCACGCTCTTAGAGCACTATGGGACAATCCGACGAGCTTGGATCCTACCATGGCCGGGGACACCGATTCGGCCCGTGTGATTGACCAACTCTTCAGCGGTCTGGCGGAACTGGGCCCGGAGATGGAGATTCTGCCGGATGTGGCGCGAACCTGGGAGGTCGCCGAAGGCGGGCGGAAGTATGTCTTCCACCTGCGGGACGATGTGCGCTGGAGCGATGGAGCGCCGGTGACGGCGCGGGACTTCGAGTACGCCTGGAAGCGTGTCCTGGATCCGGCCACCGGGTCGCCCAATGCCGGCCTGCTGTACGACGTCAAAGGCGCCAGGGCCTTCCATCAGGGCGATGCGCCCGATCCAGATCGCGTGGGGGTGCGGGCGCTCGATGAAGTCACCCTGGTGGTGGAACTGGAAGGGCCGGCGGCGTATTTCCCCCACCTCCTGGCTCACCACGCCACTTACCCTGTGCCCCGGCATGTGGTGGAGGCGCACGGCGAGGCCTGGACGGAAGCGGGCAACCTCGTCACCAACGGTCCTTTCAGGCTGGAGACCTGGCAGCCCAGGCAGTCCATGGTCCTGGCCCGCAATCCGGAGTACCATGGTCGGTTCACGGGCAACGTGGAGCGAGTGGAGATCTCCTTGCTCCGGGACCCATCCGCCCATTTGGAGATGTATCAGACTGACGGACTGGACATTTTGGAGCTTTCCCCCTTCCCGTCCCTGGACATGGACCGCGCGCGCCAGCGCCACGCCGGGGAGTATATCTCGGCACCAAAACTGTCAACCACGTATGTGGGATTCGACGTGAGCCGGCCGCCCTTCGACGACCGACGAGTGCGTCGGGCCTTCGTCCATGCGATTGATCGGGAACGGCTGGCAGACGTGATCCTGGGAGGTTACTCCTTTCCGGCCACAGGCGGGTTCGTGCCGCCGGGGATGCCGGGGCACTCGGCGGGGATCGGCCTGCCGTACGATCCCGACCGGGCGCGGAAGCTCCTGGCGGAGGCCGGTTATCCGGGCGGCCAAGGCTTCCCTGCCGTAGACGCGCTGGCTCCCTATGGCGCCGATCGTGTGGCCGAGTATCTTGAGGCGCAACGGTCGGAAAACCTGGGGATAAAGATCACGTGCGAGATCCTGGGGTGGGGGGAGCATCTCGACAGGCTGCGCAAGGCGCCGCCCCACCTGTTTGGCATGGCGTGGCTCGCCGACTATCCCGATCCCGATAACTTCCTGAGGGTAGGTCTCCGACGGGAGCAGCTCCGGTGGCAGAACGAAGCCTACACCCGGCTGGTGGAGGGAGCCAGGCAGGTCACGGATCAGGGAGAAAGGATGAGGATGTTACAGCAAGCGGATCGGATTCTGGTGGAGGAGGCGGCGATCATGCCTCTCACCTATTCGCGGTTGCATCTGTTGGTGAAGCCGTGGGTTACAAAGTTCCCCACGTCGGCAGTCAAGTGGTGGTTCTTGAAGGATGTGATCATCGAGGCGCATTGATAATGAACAACCAGTGGACCATCGGGGTGGTAGGCGCCGGCACGATGGGGCGTGGCATCGCTCAGGTGGCAGCCCAGCACGGTCACGACGTGTGGCTGCAGGACGTGGCCTCGGAGATTGTGGAAGACGCTCTTGCACAGCTCAGCCACTTCGTGCGGCGGGGGGTGGAGAAGGGCCGCTACCCGGCTGCGGAGGCCGAGGCGATCATCCAGCGCATCCACACCACGACGGACCTCTCCGACCTGGCGGCCGGCGACTTCGTCATCGAGGCTGTCCTGGAGGATTTGGAGATCAAACGCCAGGTGTTTGACCTCCTGGACAAACTCTGTGGCCCCGAAACCATCCTGGCTACCAACACCTCGACGCTGTCGGTGACGGCCATCGGCGGGGCCACGCAGCGACCGGAGCAGGTGGTGGGGATGCACTTCTTCAACCCGGTGCCCCTCATGCCATTGGTCGAGGTGGTGCGCGGCGCTGCAACCGCTGAGGCGACGGTGGAGGCGACCGTCGGGCTGGCCGAAGCGTGGGGCAAGACGCCGGTCGTGGCCCAGGACACGCCCGGCTTCATCGTCAACCGCGTGGCGCGGCCCTTCTACGGCGAGGCTCTGCGCCTGCTGGGCGAAGGCATCGCAGACCACGCCACGATTGACCGCATTGTGAGCCAGGCCGGCGGATTCCCCATGGGACCGTTCAAGCTGATGGACCTCATCGGGATCGACGTGAACCTGGCTTCGACCCGCTCCATCTACCAGGCGTTCTTCGGCGATCCCAAGTACCGGCCGCACCCGATTCAGCAGCAGATGGTGCAGGCCGGCCGGCTGGGCCGCAAGACGGGGCGGGGGTTTTACGAGTACCAGTGATCAGTGACCAGTGATCAGTATTCAGTAATCAGTTATCAGTCACCAGAGTGTGTCCACTGATTACTGATCACTGATCACTGATTAGGCGAGAGTGATTGTATGGTTGATGAAAGTTTCAGCAATGGTGTGCTACTCGCCGGCCCTGGCCGGCTGGCGGATGAACTGGCGGAGTTGATTGCCGGCGCCGGCTATCAGGTGGCTCGCTGGCCGGCCTCGGCCGACGCGGACGTGGCCATCGCCGTGGATGCCGGCGTGGGCTCGCCGGCGGATAAGCGGGAGACGATTGAGGATCTGGAAAGCGTGTTGTCAGACGACGCGCTCTTGCTGACGGCCTGCCTGGCGGCCAGTACGACGGAGATTGCCTCGTTTGCGCGCCGTCGCGAGCGGGTCGTCGGGTTTGCGACCTTGCCGCCGCTGGACGGCAGCAGCCTGTTCGAGGTGGCGCGGGGGGTGCATACTTCGGACGAGGCGCTGGCTGCGGCGGTGGGGTTTATCGAGTCGTTTGGCCGGCAGGCCGTCGAGGTGAACGATCAGGTGGGGCTGGTCCTGGCTCGGATTGTGTGCGGCCTGATCAACGAGGCCGCCTTTGCCCTGGGCGAGGGCGTGGCTGAGGCCGAGGCCATCGACACCGCCATGCGCCTGGGGATGAACTTCCCGCGCGGTCCCCTGCGGTGGGGGGACCTGATCGGGTTGGACGCAGTCCTGGCAGTCATCGACGGACTGCAACGTGTTTATCGTGAGGATCGGTATCGCCCGGCGCCCCTGCTGCGCCAGAAAGTGTTGGCCGGCCAGTTTGGGGTCGCGACGGGCCAGGGATTCTATCAATATGGGAGTGACGAGAATGCTTCATGATGTGGTGATTGTGGATGCCGTGCGGACGCCCATCGGACGACACGGCGGCGCGCTGAGGTTTGTCCGTCCCGACGATCTGGCAGCCCACGTGATCCGAGCGTTGCTGGATCGGACGGGCATCGACCCGTATGAGATCGAGGATGTGACTTTCGGCTGCATCAACCAGGCCGGCGAGGACAACCGCAACGTGGCGCGGATGGCCGCGCTGCTGGCCGATCTGCCGGTGGAGGTGGCCGGCGTCACCCTGAACCGGCTCTGCGGCTCCGGCATGGATGCGCTGCACTATGCCACCCGCGCTATCCGCCTGGGGGATGGTGCCGTGTTCATCGCCGGCGGCGTGGAGAGCATGACCCGCGCGCCGTGGGCTATGAGCAAGCCGGAATTCGCCTTCCAGCGCGGTCATCGAGAGGTGTTCGATACCACGCTGGGCTGGCGCTTCATCAACCCGAAGATGCGGGAGCGGCATTACCCCTACAGCCTGGGGGAGACGGCCGAGAACATCCGGGAGCGGGTTGCCAACATCTCCCGCGAGCGCCAGGACGAGTTCTCGCTGGAAAGCCATCGGCGGGCCGTGGCGGCCATCGAGTCCGGGCGCTTCCGCGACGAGATTGTGCCGGTGGAAGTGCCACAGCGCAAGGGGCCGCCGGTGGTCGTGGACACGGATGAGCATCCGCGGCCGGATACGTCCATGGAGAAACTGGCACGACTCCGCCCGGCCTTCCGCGAGGGGGGAACGGTCACAGCCGGCAATTCCAGCGGCATCAACGATGGCGCAGCGGCGATGCTGGTCATGTCGGCGGAGAAGGCCGAGGCGCTGGGGTTCAAGCCGATGGTACGGGTTGTGTCCATGGCGGTGGCCGGCGTTGACCCGGCCATCATGGGTATGGGACCCGTGCCGGCCACCCGCAAGGCTCTGGAGCGGGCCGGCCTCACCCTGGACGACATTGACCTGATCGAGCTGAACGAGGCCTTCGCCATTCAGGCCCTGGCGGTGATGGATGAGCTGGGGATGGACCCGGCCATCACCAACGTGAATGGCGGGGCTGTCGCGCTGGGGCACCCGGTTGGCTGCTCCGGCGCACGCATCATGGTCACGCTGGTGCACGAGATGCGCCGGCGTGGGAGCCACTACGGCCTGGCGACGATGTGCATCGGTGTGGGTCAGGGTATCGCTACGATTGTGGAACGGGTTGAGGAATAGAGCGAGTTTTTTCCCACGGATAGAAAAAACACGGATGGAGAAAGAGAAAATCAGATTCCATCCGTGTTTCTTTCTATCCGTGGGAAGTTATCGATCACCTGTCGGTTTGAGGCGCAACCTTGCCAGACGCCGGCCAGCCCTTACCCGAAGTTCTCCAGCCGGCGTTTGACATCCGCCAGGAAGGGGTCGGCCGTACCGCCGTCCAGGATGCGGTGGTCAAAGGTCAGTGACAGATACATCATGGGCTTGATGGCGATGGCATCGACCCCATCCACTTCGACCACCACCGGGCGCTTGTGGACCGCACCAGTGCCCAGAATCGCGGCTTGCGGCTGATTGATGATCGGCGTTCCGAGCAGGGTGCCGGCGGCGCCGTGGTTGGTAATGGTGAAGGTGCCGCCCTGGACATCGTCCGGGTGGAGTTGGCGGTTGCGGGCGCGGGTGGCGAGGTCGTGTACTGCTTTGGCCAGGCCGGCCAGGCTCTTGTCGCTGGCATTCTTGATGACGGGCACGATGAGCCCCTGCTCCAACGCCACCGCGATCCCGATATTGATTTCTTTCTTGAGCAGGATTCCCTCGTCAGTAAACGAAGAGTTGACCAGCGGGTGCTCCTTGAGCGCTTCGACAACAGCCTGGATGATGAAGGGCATGTAGGTGAGTTTGACGCCTTCGCGGCGCTCGAACTCTGCCTTGTGAGCCTGTCGATAGCGCGCCACGGCGCTCATGTCCACCTCCGTGATGCTGGTCACGTGGGGAGACGTGCGCTTGCTCAGCACCATGTGCTCGGCGATCATCCGACGCATGGGGGTCAGTTCCATGATCTCACCAGGCACCATTGCCGGCGCTTTTTCGGGTGGGCGAGCCGGCGGTGGGGGTGGCGCTTCCTCGCGTTGCCTTTCCCGATCTTCGATGAACCTGAGGATGTCCTTCTTCGTCACCCGGCCGCCACGACCCGTTCCGGGGACGTCTTCAACGTTGATCCCGTGCTCGGCCGCAATGCGGCCCACAACGGGGGAGACTCGCGCTGCTCCCGCTGGCTTGCGGGGCGTTTTGCCGTCAGCACGCTCAGCCGCCGGCTTCGTGGAAGCAGGGGGTTCGACTGCTTCGGCCTGGGCCGGCGCTTCGCGGGTCTCAGCCGGCACGACTTCCCCTTCCTCGCCGATCACAGCCAGGACCGTGCCCACGCGCACCGTCTCTCCTTCCTGGACGCTGATGTCCAGCAGGGTGCCCTCAACTTCGGACGTGATTTCCGTATCCACCTTGTCGGTGACCACTTCGAGCAGGGGCTCGTACTTTTCCACGTGGTCTCCTACGGCCTTGAGCCACCGACCGACCGTGCCTTCGGTCACGCTCTCCCCCAGTTGGGGCATCTTGATTTCTCGTGCCATGATGTCTCCTCTAGTAGGCCGCCAATTCACGAATGCCGGCGGCGATTTTCTCCGGGTTGGGCAAGAAGAAGTCCTCCATCGGTTTGGCGTACGGCATGGCCGGTATGTCGGGGCCGGTGACTCGGTGGATCGGGCCGTCCAGCCACTCAAACGCCTCGTCGGCAATGAGAGCCGCCAACTCAGCGCCCAGGCCCATGGTCCGGGTGTCTTCATGGACGATGAGCACTTTGCCCGTCTTCTTTGCCGACTCCAGAATTGTCTGCTTGTCCAGCGGGTGGAGGGTTCGCAGGTCCACCACCTCCACGTCGATCCCCTCCTCAGCCACCATCTCGGCGGCTTCCAATGTGTGGTGCAGCATCATACCGTAAGCGAAAACCGTGAGGTCCGTCCCTGCGCGCTTGACTTCGGCCAGCCCGATGGGGATCTCGAACGGCTCATCTGGCACCTCACCCTGGATCAATCGGTATGTCTTCTTGTGTTCCAGATACAGAACCGGATCGGGGTCGTGAATGGCTGCGCGAAGCAGGCCGGCCGCGTCGTAGGGGGTTGACGGTGCCACTACCTTCAGGCCCGGGACGTGGGCAAAGAAAGCCTCCACACTCTGGGAGTGATACAGGCCGCCGTGAATCCCGCCGCCATACGGCGTGCGGATCACCATCGGCACGTTCCAGTCACCATTTGAGCGGTAGTAGAACTTAGCCGCCTCATTCACGATCTGGTCAAAAGCGGGATAGATGAAGTCAGCAAACTGGATCTCGGCGATGGGGCGCATGCCATTGACGGCCGCACCGATAGCTACGCCGATGATGCCCAATTCCGCCAACGGCGTGTCGATGACGCGCAACTCGCCGAACTCCTTCAGGAATCCCTCAGTGGCCTTGAAAACGCCTCCTTTGGCGCCGACATCCTCCCCCATGATGATGACACGTTCATCTCGCTGCATCTCATCCCTCATGGTATCGTGAATTGCTTGAATGATGGTTCTTGTTGTCATTGACGTTCCTCCTACAATTTGTCAATAAGCTTACGAAAGGCTCCAACCCCTGGGCGGCGCCGCGTAGACACGCTCCAGCGCGTATTCCGGCGGTGCAGGGGCTGCTTTGTCGGCAAAGTCTGTAGCCTCATTGACCGCCGCCATGACCTTATCTTCAATCTCGGCCACGTCCGCGTCGGTGACGACTCTGCGGTCCAGCAGATATGCACGGAAGCGATGGATGGGATCCTTTTCCTCTCGCCACGGTTCAACCTCCTCTCGGCTGCGGTACAGCCTGTCATCGTCATCGCTGGAATGGGGCACGATGCGATAGGTCTTGGCTTCGATGAGCGTTGGTCCCTGACCGGCCCGCGCCCGCTCAACCGCGGCCTTCGCCACCTCGTAGACAGCCAACACGTCGTTGCCGTCCACCACGACGCCGGGGAAGCCGTAGCCGGCGGCCCGGTCGGCCACGTTCTGGATGGCCATCTGCTTCGACTGGTGGACTGATATGGCGTATTGGTTGTTCTCACATAGAAAAATCACCGGCAGTTTCCAGATGCCGGCGAAGTTGAGGCCCTCGTGGAAGTCGCCTTTGCTTGTCGCGCCCTCACCGAAGCTTGTCAATGTCACGATATCCTCACCGCGAATCTTGCTGGCCAGGGCGATGCCGGCTGCCTGAGGAATCTGCGTGGCTACCGGGCTGGAGCCAGAGACGATACGCGCCTCGCGCTTGCTGAAGTGGGATGACATCTGCCGGCTGCCGCTGCTGACGTCGTCCTGCCTGGCAAACAGTGCCAGCATCAGCTCACGTGGCGTCATTCCGAACCGCAGCACCATCCCAATGTCGCGATAGTACGGGTGTAAGATGTCTTGACCGGGGTCCAGGGCCCAGACCGTGCCCACTTGAGTCGCTTCCTGCCCCTGGCACGAAATGTGAAAGGCCACCTTGCCCTGGCGTTGCAGGACCCACATCCGCTCGTCCAGACGCCGCGATAGTAGCATTGTGTGGTACATGTCGATGAGATCGGACTCCGACAGGCCGAGCCGCTCATGACGGTGCGCTTCCCGAGTCAGCGGTGACTCGAGTTCCTTCGTTGCAATCATGTCACACCTCCTCGTGTGTTTGTCGCCTGATTCAGACGTCGTTAATACGATGCACTCCGGTAAGCAAACGTTACCCGTGACTATCCAGCGAAGCTGTGCCCTAACCTGGCGGGCGATTAGCGGCTTCACACGGATGGAAAGAAACACGGATAAGAACAGGAAAAGATAGATTCTATCTGTGTTTCTTTCCATCCGTGTGAGCAGATTATAGCACAAGCCCAGGTGTCGGTCCACTGGAAACAAACGAGCGTTTGTGAGGATACGAGTTTCAAGGTATAATCAGTAGCCGAGAGAGGAGGGATTTGAAGTGTGAAGGTATTGTTGGTTGACGACCATCCGTTGGTTCGTGACGGGATTGCCAGCTTGTTGGCGGCCAGGGGCCTGGAGGTGGTAGGCAAGGCCGGCGATGGCCTCGAGGCGCTGGATAAGGCCCGGCTGCTTCATCCTGACATGATCCTGATGGACATTCGTATGCCTGGTCTGAATGGGCTGGAGGCCACTCGTCTGATCAAGACGGAAATGCCGGAGATCAAGATCGTTATGCTCACCGTGTCGGATGACGATCAGGACCTTTTTGATGCCATCAAGAGTGGTGCTGAGGGATACCTGCTCAAGAGCCTGGGCGGTGCAGAGTTCTTTGAGCTACTGGAAGGTGTTGACCGGGGAGAGGCCCCCATCTCGCCAATCATGGCAGCGAAGATTCTCAATGAGTTTGTACAGCAGGCGAGGCACGGGCCTGCGCGCGGCGCGACAGCTCCCAGCCGCGAGATTCTGACTGACCGCGAGGTGGAGGTGCTCCGGCTCGTCGTCAAAGGTTTGAGCAACCGGGAGATAGCCGGTGCCCTGACCATCAGTGAGAACACTGTCAAATTCCACCTGAAGAACATTCTGGCGAAACTCCACGCGCGAAACCGGACCGAGGCAGTGGCTTACGCACTTAAGACTGGCCTGGTACGCGTGTCGCCGGCGGGTAGGAACTGACACGGTGGCCCATTTTACCTGCCCAAACGGGTAGTTCTTCTCGTGCGCGGTTGACAAGTTGCCAAACCTTGTGGTAGAATCTCACGCATCCTTCAAACTACCAAGCCTTCGTTAGGGTCCGTCTTGGTCATGCCTGTTTCACTGTGCCGGGAAGAAGAACTCGACACGGCGATTGAAGCCCACATGGCTTTGAGTCCGGGGCGCCCCTACTGTAATTTCAGGCGGAAGTGGCCGGACAAGGCTCGTTCCCAGGAGTTGAGCACGTTGAGGTGATTGACCCCGCCGCCCACGCCCATATCTGCCGGCTAAACCTCTGAGTGTTTGCCAATCGGCTTTATTACCGGCGTAAGCCTGCCATATACACGCTCAGTATGTCGTCCGTTTCTTCGGAGAACTGGCTCACGCATCGTGAATCGCGATCTGGGAAGGGGGTGATCATCCCAGCCACCAAGACCGAATTCGTATTTCTATATTCACCGGCACTTTTCCTACATGAGTGTAAGGAGGGAAACGCGATGAAGAAGCTCATGCCACTGTTGTGGCTGACTGGGGTGGTGGTGCTCATTGCCGCGTGTTCGTCGGCGCCAACGGCTGCGCCGACCCAGGCGCCGGCTGCTCAACCCAAAGAAGGAGAGCCGTACGTTGTGGGCATGGTCGCCTCGGTGACCGGGCCGGCCTCCTCGCTGGGCGTCCCTGAGCGCGACACCGGGCTGATGTTGATGGAGAAAATCAACAATGCCGGCGGTATACAGGGACCGGACGGGCAAACGCACAAGCTGAAGGTCGTCGTCGAAGATGATGCTACCGACACGGGGAAAGCGGTTTTGGCGGCCAAGAAGCTGATTGAGCAAGACAAGGTGCTTGTGCTCATCGGCTCCAGTGGCTCGCCGGCCAGCATGGCGATGGTGGAGGTAGCTACGGGGGCCGAGGTTCCCATGATCTCCATGGCTTCGTCCAGCGCCATTGTCACCCCGGTATCTGACCGGCACTGGATCTTCAAGACCCCGCAGACGAACCTCCCCGTGGCTCAAGTCCAGGCAGATTACTGGAAAGCCAAGGGGGTCAAGCGCGTGGCGTCCCTGGGCGTCAACAACGCTTTTGGCGAGGACTCTCGGAAGTCGATGCAGAAAGTCTACGGTGATGCTGGAATCGAGATCGTTGCTGATGAGCTGTTCCAGCCGGGAGACAAGGACTTCCGGGCACAACTCACCAAGATCAAAGGCCTGAACCCCGAGGGACTGGTCGTCCACGCCACCTCGGGCGAGGGTGCACCCGTCACGGTCCAGTTCCGTGAACTGGGGTTCGATATCCCCATCGTCCACAACCACGGCATCGGGTCCAAGCGTTTCATTGACCTGGCCGGGGATGCGGCCGAGGGTGTGCTCTTCCCGATCGGCAAGGTCGTTGTGGCGGAGAGCCTCCCTGACAGCGATCCCCAGAAGGCGACGCTCCTGGAGTACATCAAGGAGTATAGCGACTTTACCAAGGGACAGCCCCGCAGCACCTTCGGCGGTCACGCCTGGGATGCGGTGATGATTTCGGTCCATTGCCTGGAGAAAGTGGGCGCGGATCGGGCTAAGATCCGAGACTGCCTGGAGAACGACATCAAGAACTTCGTCGGCATCTCGGGCGTCTTCAACATGAGCTCCACCGACCATGTGGGCATCTCAAAGGAGTCCCTGGTGCTGGTGGAAATCAAGAACGGCGAGTGGGTCTACGTCGCACCGGACAAGTACGCGGAAGCACCGTAAAGGTCCTGGGTCCTGAGTCCTAAGTCCGAGGTCTGGCGTCAGGTCTCGGACTTAGGGCGTCGGACCAGTGGTATGCCATGTCTTTTGAGAGCCAGCTTCTTCAATTACTCTTCGCCGGCCTGACCCTGGGCAGCATCTACGCCTTGATCGCGCTGGGGTTCGTGACCATCTACAATGTCACCGGCATTGTCAACTTTGCCCAGGGCGACTTCGCTATGCTGGGCGCACTGATTACCGTGACGCTCTATCAACGCACCCCGCTGTTCAACCGGGTGTTTACTGTGAACCTGAATTGGCCTCTCCCTCTGGCTGCCGGGGTGGCAGTTCTGCTGACAACGGCCATCGGTGTGGTCCTGTACCTGTTGGCCATTCGGCCCGCCCGCGGTGCCTCTGTGGTCTCCCTGATCATCATTACCATTGGTGCATCCATCACGCTGCGGGGCCTCGGGTTGATCGTCTGGTGGACCGATCCTTACCCTCTGCCGGCCTTCACCTCCGGACGGCCACTGGAGATTGCTGGAGCCATCCTCACCCGGCAGAACCTGTGGGTGATTTTTACTATGCTGTTGATTGTTTGTGGACTGTACCTCTTTTTTGAGCGGACACTGCTGGGAAAAGCACTGCGGGCCTGCGCCATCAACCGGGATGCGGCCCGGCTCATGGGCATCAGCGCCGATCGCATGGCCCTCTTCTCATTCGCCCTGGGGGCGGCGGTTAGCGCGGTGGCCGGCATCGTGATCACCCCGTCTACGTTTATGGCCTACGATTCGGGGACGCTGCTGAGCCTGAAGGGTTTTGTGGCAGCTATCATGGGAGGCATGGTGAGCGCTCCCCTGGCGGTGGCCGGCGGTCTGATCCTGGGCCTGGTTGAGGCCTTCGGTGCGGGATTGCTCTCGTCCTCGTACAAGGATGCCTTCGCCTTTCTGACCTTGTTCATCATTCTGCTGCTCCGCGTCGGAGGTTTCTTCGGCCAGCAGGCTGCGGAGGCATAAGGGGGACCACGGGTGAAAGAGCAAACTCGTACTGAGCCCAGCGACGTCCCGCACTCGTCAAAGGGTCGAAGTGCTCGCCGTTCACAGTTCGCCATTCGCCATTCGCCATTCGCCATCCTCGACTCGCTGCTCGGCCATGGCAACCTGGTTATGTTCGTCGTGCTGGCGATTGTCCTGGCTGTGATGCCTGTGTGGGTGACCAACAACTATCATCTGGGTATTTTGGTATTTGTCGGCCTGAACACGATGTTGACGGTGGGCCTGTCATTGCTCATGGGTTACACCGGCCAGATTTCGCTGGGGCATGCTGTCTTCTACGGCAGCGGTGCCTACATCACCGGTTTGCTGGCGACTCGCTTCGGCTGGTCGCCGTGGCCGGCGGTGGCGGTGGCGGCGCTGGCCACCGCCGGGCTGGCCTATGTAATCGGCATTCCCATATTCCGCCTGCGCGGCCACTACCTGGCAATGGCAACCCTGGGGCTCAACATCATTCTGGAAGCGGTGCTGATCACCGAGACGGAATGGACAGGTGGACCAAACGGAATGCTAGATATACCCAGGTTGTCGATCGGCAACTGGGTCTTAAGTAGTGACCAGGCCTACTACTACGTGGTGTGGGCTATCGCTCTGATCATACTGGCACTGTCGCTGAACATCGTCAACTCCCGGGTTGGGCGTGCTCTGCGGGCCATCCACGCCAGCGAGCTGGCAGCAGCCTCGATGGGGGTGGATGTCAACGCTTTCAAGCTCAAGGTTCTAGTCTTGAGCGCCATCTATGCCAGCGTGGCCGGCAGCCTGTTTGCCTTCTACCTGCAAATCGTGACCCCGGCCTCATTCAACTTTATCTTTTCCATCCAACTGGTGGTCATGGTGGCCATTGGGGGGTTGGCCAGCGTTTGGGGAGCCATTTTCGGTGCCGCAACCGTGACCTTGCTGAGCGAAGTTCTGCGCAACGTGATGCCTCACCTGGTCCGTGGCGCGTCAGCCGAGGTGGAAATCCTGGCGTTTGGCATCATTCTCATCCTGATCATGGTCTTCATGCCTGAAGGGCTTACGACAGGCATGGTGAATCGAGCACGAAGATGGCGCGACATCAGTGAGCCGTGGGCCGATGAACCATTACCGGAGGAAAGCGCTGTACGGTGACATCCTGACGGCAGCAGAGCCTGTGACCGCGAAACGTCCGGGAACAGATGCCCTCCTCGATGTCAGCCATCTCCGCAAAGAGTTTGGCGGACTGCTGGCCGTCAACGACCTCAGCTTTGCTGCGTGGCCAGGGGAAATCCTGGCCATCATCGGCCCAAATGGTGCCGGAAAGACCACCCTCTTCAACCTGATCACCGGGGTTCATTCCCCGAGCGGGGGGGAGATTCGCTTTCTGCAGCGGCGGCTCAATGGGCTGAAGCCGCACGTCATCGCGCGATTGGGGTTGGCGCGCACTTTTCAGAATGTACATCTGTTCAACAACATGACGGTGCTGGAGAACACCATGGTGGGGCGCCACCTCAGGAGTCGCTACGGCTTCTGGGAGGCGGCCCTACAGGTTCCCTGGGCCATGCGGGAGGAGCGGGAAACTCGCGAACGGGCTATGGAGTGCCTGGACCTGGTCGGCTTGGCCGCTCATGCAACAGAGCTGGCATCGGACCTGCCCTTTGGCAAGCAACGCTTGCTGGAACTGGCCCGTGCCCTGGCGAGCGAGCCGGCCTGCCTGCTGTTGGACGAGCCGGGAGCCGGCCTCAGCCGCAGGGAAGTGGTCGATCTGGATAGCCTCATCCGGCGCGTCCGCGATGAGCGCGGCATCACGGTCTTGCTGGTGGAGCACGACATGGACCTGGTGATGGGTATCGCAGACCGGGTGATGGTCCTGAACTATGGCGAGAAGATCGCCGAAGGAACGCCGGCCCAGGT
>CAZHMV010000004.1:1199-37022 GCA_964532665.1 uncultured Anaerolineales bacterium | reverse complement strand
GGGTGATGGTCCTGAACTATGGCGAGAAGATCGCCGAAGGAACGCCGGCCCAGGTTCAGCAGGATGAGCGGGTGATCACTGCCTATCTGGGGGACGGTTAAGGGTAGCCTTTGAGGAATGCTACTTGAACTGCGGAACGTCAGCACATATTACGGCCGAATCCAGGCTCTGAAGGGAGTCTCCCTGGGAGTGGAAGAGGGGGAGATGGTGACCCTCATCGGGGCCAACGGTGCTGGCAAGACGACGTTACTGAGAACCATCTCGGGTTTCCTGGAACCCCGGCAGGGTGACGTCCTGTTTGGAGATCGATCTATCAAAGGTATGCTTCCTGAGCAGATCGTTGCTCTGGGAGTCAGCCATGTCCCGGAGCGGCGGCAAGTCTTCGCCACGATGAGCGTCCTGGACAACCTGATCTTGGGCGCCTACCACCGCTACCGCCGCGATGGCCAGAAAGAGATCCAGCGGGACCTGGACTCCGTGTTTGAGATATTCCCTGTGTTGAAGGAGCGTCGCGGGCAGGCTGCCGGCACACTATCCGGTGGGCAACAGCAGATGCTGGCCGTTGGGCGCGGTTTGATGGCCCGGCCGCGGCTTCTCCTCCTGGATGAACCATCTCTGGGTTTGGCCCCACTGTTGGTGCAAGAGCTGTTCCAGGTCGTCGCGGAGCTCCGGGATCGCGGCACGACTATTCTCCTGGCAGAGCAAAATGCCCGCGCGGCCTTGCGTGTAGCTGATCGCGGCTATGTATTAGAAGTCGGTCATGTTGTCCTGAATGGGGCGGCACAAGAGCTCATCGATGCCGAATTGGTGCAGAAGGCATATTTGGGAAGATCCAAGAATGAGAGGAAGGAGGATCATGTACTGGAACGAGGAAATGGAGACGCTACCGCGGGATCGTCTGGAGGCTCTCCAGCTTGAGCGACTCCAGACGGTTGTCGCCCGCGTCTACGAAACATCACCTTTCTACAGACAAGCCTTTGACAACAAAGGTGTACGTCCTGGTGACATCCAGTCTCTGGACGACCTGAGTAAGTTGCCTTTCACAAACAAGGCCGACCTGCGGGATCACTACCCGTTTGGCATGTTTACGGTCCCTCTGGACCAGGTCGTGCGGATACATGCTTCCAGCGGGACTACGGGTAAGCTGACTGTGGTGGGCTACACCCGGCACGACATGGACGTGTGGGCCGAGGTGATGGCGCGGACGCTTGGGGCCGCAGATGTCACTACCGAAGACGTGGTTCACAACGCCTATGGCTACGGTCTGTTCACCGGTGGGCTGGGGTTTGCCCTGGGCTCAGAGACCATTGGCGCGGCCACGGTCCCGGTCTCTGGCGGATTCAGCAAACGCCAATTGATGCTGATGGAGGACTTCGGCGCGACAATCCTGTGTTGCACACCTTCCTACGCCCTGGTGTTGGCCGAAACGGCTGAGGAAGAAGGCATCGACTTCCTGGAACGGATGAAGCTGCGAGCCGGCTTCTTTGGGGCTGAGCCGTGGACCGAAGCCATCCGGCAGGAGATCGAGGCGCGCATGGGCCTGGAAGCCTTCGACATCTACGGCCTAAGCGAGATTATTGGTCCGGGTGTGTCAGTGGAGTGTCACGAGCACGACGGTCTCCATATCTTCGAAGACCATTTCCTGGCAGAGATCATCGATCCGGAGACAGGTGAGCGCCTGCCTTACGGCTCCGAAGGTGAACTGGTCTTCACCACACTAACCAAAGAGGGCATGCCGCTGATCCGCTACCGCACGCGGGATCGGGTGCGGCTCTGGGCGGATCCCTGCGGTTGTGGCCGTACGCTGGTGCGCATGAGCAAGGTCCTGGGCCGCACCGACGACATGCTTGTCATCCGAGGGGTCAACGTCTTCCCCTCGCAAATCGAACAGGCGCTGTTGAAGGTGAAGGGGCTGGCACCCCAGTATCTGATTCTTGTAGACCGGCGCGCGGACCGCCTGGACGAGCTGGAGGTGTGGGTGGAATGCACAGATGAGCTGTTCAGCCGCGGTGAGTTCGCTATGAAGCAGGTCCAGGAACAGGCCATGAAAGAGGTGGGAGAGGCGCTGGGGCTCCACGTTGATGTTCGTGTCGTGGAACCTCGCAAGATCCAGCGCAGCCAGGGCAAGGCTGTTCGCGTGCTCGACCGACGCGAACTGTGAGATCAGTAATCAGTGACCAGTGATCAGTAATCAGAGTCCGACGACTGGCCACTAACTACTGACCACTGACGCTGACGGGCAAAGGAGCAAGTATGACGCTGTTACAGGAGTTGGGGGTTGACACAGTCTCCCGTCACGCTACACTGGGATTGAGCGACGAGGACGCGTTGCGGATGTACAAGGCAATGGTTCTCGCGCGGGCGCTGGATGAACGCACGTGGCTGTTGAACCGCCAGGGCTTCGGTCACTTTGCGGTACCGGGCGCCGGCCATGAGGCCGCGGCGGTGGGGTACGTGCTGCACCTGCGGCCGGGGCAGGACTGGCTGGTGCCTCACTACCGGGACCTGGCGGGACTACTCCTCTACGGACTGACGCCGCGAGACGTGATGTGCAGCTACCTGGCCCGGACCAACGACCCGACCGGCGGAGGACGTCAGAACTACGCCCACTGGGGCCACAAGGACCTACACATCAAATCGATTTCCAGCCCCCAAGGGCCAAACATGCCACAGGCGGTGGGTCTGGCGTTGGCCCAGAGGATACGGGGTGAGGATAACATCACATTCTGCGGCTTCGGCGACGGGAGCAGCAGCAAGGGCGACGTTCACGAGGCGATGAACTTTGCAGCTATCCACAAGTGCCCTGTCGTCTTCTACTGCGAAAACAACGGCATCGCCATCTCCGTGCCGCAGCGGCTCCAGATGGCTGTGCAGAACGTGGCCGATCGAGCCGCCGGCTATGGCTTCCCCGGTGTCGTCGTGGATGCCAGTGATGTGCTGGCGGTGTACGCAGTAACGAAGGAGGCTGTGGAGCGGGCGCGGGCCGGCGAGGGACCGACGCTGATCGAAGCCAAGTGCCAGCGCCTGATGCCCCACACCAGCAACGACGACGACAGCTACCGCTCCCCAGAAGAGCTGGAGGCTGCCCGGCAGGCGGATCCCATCCCGCGCTTTAGGGCGTACCTGGAGTCGGTGGGATTGCTGGACGACGAACGCGACACGCAAATCCGATCCGAGGTGGCCGATGAGGTGGAGGACGCCACCGAGTTTGCCATGAACAGCCCCCAGCCGGCCCCCGAGGATGCCTTGAAGTACGTCTACGCAGCCGATCCGAGGGGGTGATCGCCATGACCGAGGATTTCGTATCGGAGGAAGTTTACCAGCATATCGCCAGCGATCCCTTTGCGGACCGCATGGGGATTGAATTGGAGGAACTGCGGCCGGGCTATAGCCGGGTATCGATGACGCTGGCACCGGATATGGTGAACTTCCATGGCATCACCCACGGTGCAGCCATCTTCGCCCTGGTGGACGCGGCCTTTGCGGCGGCCGGCAACTCCCACGGGCAGGTGGCGGTGGCCCTGGACATGAGCATCTCCTTCGTGGCGGCCACCCGTCCAGGCCAACGCCTGGTGGCCGAAGCGCGCGAGGAGAATCTGGGCCGGCGTACTGCTCTCTACCACATGACCGTGCGCGACGAGGACGGGCAGTTGATCGCATCCTCTCATGGTACGGTGTACCGCAAGCGAGAGGCGTTGGTGGAAGACGTGAAACGTGAAACGTGAAACACCCCGTTGGGCGAGGTCTCTGACCGAGCCCCACTTGGCGGCGGGGCGGTTAGCAGACCCTGCCGAACAGTGGTGGTCGTGATGCATGACGCGTGGAGCGTGCAGTGCAAAGTAAGGTGTGATCAATTCACAAACCCAAAGGAGGGGAAAGACAAATGAAACGTGCTCTCACTCTGGTAAGTCTGGTTATAGTCGTGCTGTTGGTCGCCGTGGGGTGTACTTCCGGCGGTGGACAGCCGGCCGCTAACGAACCCATCAAGATCGGCGCTCTGGTTCCGCTCTCTGGGGCGGCCTCCGAAGGCGGACAGCGCATGAAGAACGCTTTTGAGCTGGCGGCTGAAGACATCAACGATTCAGGCGGCGTGATGGGCCGCAAGGTGGAACTGGTCTTCTACGACAGCGAGGGCAACTCCGAGAAGGCGGTGGCCGGCGCCAAGCGGCTCATCGAACAAGACAAGGTGTGGGGCCTGGTCGGCGGCTATGTGAGTGGGGCCGTGCTGGCCATGGTGGATGTGCCCATGGAGAACAAAAAGGTCTTCATGGATACAGTCGCAGCAGCACCGCAGATCACAGGGCTAGTGAAGGATGATTACAACAAGAACAAGTACCTGTTCCGCACCGGAGCTCACGTGACGCACTTCGCTCTGAACACCATGCCCTTTGTCACAGACGTCGTGCACGCCAAGACGTACTACTACATTGCTCAGGACGCCCTGTGGGCCAAGGCCCTGGGCGGCGTCTTCGAAAAGATGCTCGGGGAGAAAGGCGTAAAGAAGGTGGGTGAGGCCTTCGTCCAGCGGGGCACGGAGGAGTTTGCCTCCATCATTCCCGACATCAAAGGCAGCAATCCCGATGTGGTCATCTCTGCCCTGGTCTCGGCCGAGGGGGTGCCTTTTGCCAAGCAGTACTACGATGCCCAGGTGCCGGCTCCCTTCATCACCACTGCCGGCGTGCTCACCTTCGAGGATGCCATCAAGGGCATGGGCGAGAAGGGGAACTACGTGAACTTCATGGCCTGGGCCTGGGACGTCCCGTTGACCTCAAAGACGCAGGCGTTCTACAAGAAGTACAAGGAGCGCTATGAGGCTTTGCCTTCGGGCTATGAGGATGTTCGCAGCTATGACGGCCTGGAAGTTTTGGCTGAGGGTATTCGGCAGGCCAATTCCCTCGATGCGGACAAAGTGGTGGCTGCTTTGGAGAAGATCGAGTACGAAGGCGTGGCCGGCAAGTACGTCTTCGATGAGGAGCATCAGGCGAAGCAGGGGCAGGGCTACCTGGTCGGTGTCCTCGGCGAGTGGCAAGATGGCAAGGCAACCATCTTCTACCCGCAAAGCGTCACCACGGGCGAGTTCCAGAAAGCGTCGTGGTGGAAATAGAAACGACCGCTGACCGCCGACACGCTTCTCGACGGCGGTCAGCGGCCTGAAATCCAGGTCTCGATTATGGTGTATGGAGAGAGTCATCAGGCTGACAGGCTGGCCTACGCTCTTGTCAGGAGGGGTTGAGGGTTGCTCCTCTTTGCGCAGCTCATCCTGAGCGGCGTTCTGATCGGCGGGCTCTACGCGCTGGCTGCACTGGGGTTGAGCCTGATCTTCGGCGTGATGCGCGTGCTGAACGTTGCCCATGGCGCCTTCTACATGGTAGGGGCCTACGTGGTTTGGATGCTCACCGCTCAGGCCGGCGTGCCCTTCTTCCCCGCCCTGTTGGTGACCATCGTCGTTGTCTTCGTCCTGGGCGTCATCATGGAGCGGCTCATCGTGCGTCCTATCCGCCATGACGAGGTCAGCGTGCTCATTGTCACTTTCGCGGCGGCTTTCGTGATCGAGGAGTTGGCCAAATTCATCTGGTCGTCGCGCTATCGGAACATCTCGCCCTATTTCTCAGGCACCGTCAACCTGGGCGGGTTGTTGGTCGATCTTCAGCGGGTGTTCTCCTTCAGTGTGGCACTGGCTGTGATCGGGTTGCTGTTGTACGTTGTGAGTCATACCCGGCTTGGTCTGGCGATGCGGATGGTCACGCAGGACGCGGAGGCCGCTTTGTTGATGGGGATCAACGTGGAGCGCGTCCAGATGGTTTCCTTCGGCGCCGGCGCGGCGCTGGCTGCCAGTGCCGCCGGCCTGCTGGGGCCGCTGTACCTGGTCTTTCCGGCCATGGGCTGGGACCCGCTGCTACGCGCCTTCGCGATTGTGATCCTGGGGGGCATGGGTAGTATGGGGGGGACCATCTTCGCCGGCCTGATCATCGGCGTGGTGGAGGTGCTGACGGGCTTCTATGTGGAACCGCGCATGACCACCGTGGCGACTTTCCTGGTGCTGATCCTGATCCTGATCTTCCGGCCTACCGGCCTGTTTGGCGAAGAGGTGGAAAGCTAGGCGTGACGCGATTGTTCCGACGGATGAGGAATGGCCTGCTGTGGGCTGTGGTTGCGTTAGTGGTGCTTGCCCTGGTTCCACAGGTCGTGTCCAGCGTCTACTTCCTGCACGTGCTGATCATCGCCGCCATCTATGCGGTGTATGCTGCCAGTTGGGACATCCTCTCGGGTTACACGGGTCAACTGAGCCTGGGACACGCCCTGTTCTTCGGGGTGTCTGCTTACACGGCGGCGTTGCTCAACACGCGGCTGGACGTGTCGCCCTGGCTCAGCCTGCCGGCCGGGGTGGCTGTAGCGGTGCTCATCGGCTTGCTGGTTGGGCTCCCCTGCCTGCGACTGAAAGGCCCGTACCTGGGCATCGTGACGCTGGCCTTCGCCGAGATCGCGTTTTCCCTGGCCTGGGCTCTGTCAGACTTCAGCGGCGGCGAAGAGGGGATCATCCACATCGATAGCCTGGTATCAGGGCCGACGACCACAAAGTATTACGCAACCATCGTCTTTCTGGTGGTGGGTCTCGGCGTGCTGTACGCTCTGGCCCGTTCCGACTTCGGGCTAACGCTGCTCGCCATCCGCGAGGATGAGGCGGCCAGCGAGGCCGCCGGCATCGACACCACGCGCTATAAGCTGTGGGCTTTCCTGGCGAGCGCCGGCTTTGCAGGACTGGCCGGCAGCTACTACACGCATTACATGAAAGTGGTCAATCCCGATATTCTGGAGATCACCCTCTCGGCGGCGGCTATCACCTTCACTCTGGTTGGCGGACTGGGCACGATTATCGGGCCGGCGGTGGGGGCCTTTCTGCTGACCATCATTTTTCAGGAGTTCTCGTTCCTGGTCGGCGTGCGGGTGCTGGTCTACAACTTGCTGCTGATCCTGGTCATCCTCTTTCTGCCGCATGGCCTGTACGGCACGCTGAGAGCGCAGTTGACGGGGACGTCGGCTGGCGAGCCGGTGCTCTACCGCTGGCTGCGTCCCGTGCGTGCGTTGTTGGCTGCTCGCGGAGGCAATCCAGAGCGCTGAATCATTTGAGGTAGCCATTTGTGACCGGCCGAGGAGTGAGCGATTTAGATGCCAGATCGCTGCCTGTGCATTATGGGTATCTCGACGAGTCCGGTGATGTCAATCCCTTCGCAGGCAGCCGCCATCTTGTCGTGGCCGTCCTCATCGCCAGAAATCCCAGGCCGGTTGAACTCCACGTCAAACGGATTCGTAGACAATTGAAGCGCAGAGCGAGGGCCGACGAACTGAAAGCCGCTGATGCTGAGACAGCCGTCACTGAACGGCTACTCAAGGCCATAGCGGGAGAAGATATCGAAATCATCGCAGTCATCGTGGACAAACGAGCCATTGTCAGGCCTCCTGCCGATCCGGAAGACATCTGCTGTGAGGCGGTAAGGCGTGTGGTGAGGCACTGTGTGGAACGTCATCCTCGCCTGGATCTGTGGCTTGACAAGCGATACACCAAGCCGGCTTTGCGGCATCAACTGGAGAGGACACTTCGCGAGGGAATTGCCGACCTGGCTCACCAAGTGGTGCTGGTGCACCAGGAGGACTCTCAAAAACAAAGGGGTCTGCAGGCAGTAGATCACGTGGCCTGGAGTCTATTCCAAAAGTACGAACACGGTAACGATCGCCTGCACAAGATTCTTGAAAGTGCGGTGATCGTGGAGGAGGTTGTGAGCCGTCGCCTATGGTAGAGAACAGAGAAAGCGGCTCCCCCTGGGCCCCGATTTCAGTCTGTCCCCCCGGAATTTCACCGGGAGCTAGGTCCACCCTACGGGTGGCCAGAGTCACCAGGACTTACGATGCCGCTTCTTGCCTAAAGCATAGCACAAGAGACCGAGAAATGCAAGTTCGTGAGTGGATTTGACCCACCGAAAATGCACTGTGAGCCAGTGGGCAGCCGACAGATGCCGACCCCAAGTGAACCATACCTGGCATCAATGAGCGCCTGATCTTGGGACAAGAGAGTGAATCACGGATGGCGACAGAGGACATGCTTCTGGATGTAAGTGGACTGACCAAAGACTTTGCCGGCCTGCGCGCGGTCAACCAGGTCTCTTTCAGCGTGCGGCGGGGCGAGTTTGTAGGGCTTATCGGCCCGAATGGCGCCGGCAAGACCACGCTCTTCAACCTGCTGACCGGCTTTCTGCGTCCCACCGCCGGCCAGGTACGATTCAAGGGGGAGCGTACTGATGGCCTCAAGCCCCATCGCGTCGTAGAGCGGGGCATCGCCCGCACTTTCCAGTTGGTGCGGCCCCTGGCGGGGCTCAGCGTGGCGCAGAATGTGCGGGTGCCGGCGCTGACCGCTGCCCGGCATGGCCGTCTGAACGGGATCTCGGCCCACGACTGGGCGGACGAGGTGCTGGCGATGGTCGGTCTGGTAGCGCGCGCGGACGAACAGGCCGGCAACCTATCCCACGGCGAGCTGAAGCGCCTGGAGATTGCTCGCGCGCTGGCCACCCGGCCGGAACTCCTGCTCCTGGACGAGCCCTTCGGCGGCCTGAGTCACGAAGAGATTGATGATCTGGCAGTCCTCATTCGGACGCTGTTCGAGCGGAGTCATCTGACCGTCATCGTGGTTGAACATGTGCTGAGGGTTCTGATGCAACTGGCCGGCCGGGTCCTGGTGCTGGACTACGGCGAACTCATCGCCTCCGGCACGCCGGACGAGATTGCCCAGAACCCCACCGTCATCACAGCTTACCTCGGGGGTGGAGGGGTGCGATGACGCTGCTGCGCGTCCAGGATCTCACGGTTCACTACGGCAAGGCCCAGGTCCTGACCGACGTGAGCATCGAGGTGCAAGCCGGAGAGTCCGTCGCGATCATTGGGCCTAACGGGGCAGGGAAGACGACTCTGTTCCGCGCCATCTCCGGGCTGGTTCGTCCGACCCGGGGGACCATCTACTTCAAAAATGAGCCCATTGATCACCTGCCACCCTACGAAATTGTGGGACTGGGGCTGATCCACGCGCCGGAGCGCCGGCGACTGGCCCCGCGGATGACGGTGTTGGAGAACCTGATGGTAGGCGCATATCGCCGTGGCGGCGACCGCAACGGTGTCCGGCATGACCTGGAACGGGTGTATGCCATGTTCCCGATCCTCGAAAAACGGTCGCGGCAGTTGGCCGGCACGCTTTCAGGCGGCGAGCAACAGATGTTGACCGTCGCCCGGTCGCTCATGGCATCTCCTGAGTTCCTGCTGATGGACGAGCCGTCGCTGGGGCTGGCACCGCTGATCAAGGAGCAGATCTTCAGCAGTCTCGCCGAAATCCAGCGGGAGGGCGTGACTGTGCTGGTAGCCGAGCAAGATGCGAGTCTGGCGTTGCCGGCGGCTAGTCGGGCCTACGTTCTGGAGAGCGGCCAGGTCGCCCTGCAAGGCCCCAGCGAAAGCCTGATGGCGAATGATTACGTGAGACGAACGTATCTGGGGCTTTGAGCCGTGAGGGATGGGATTGCGTCTTGCGTACTGCGTATCCACTCGACTTTGGCCATTTTGAGAAGTGAGCACGCCTACGTGCGAACGGCCCACAAGATACGGCACGTGGGCGTGCCTTACTCCTCAACATATTGTGGTGTCAGCAAAATGACCAAAGTCGAGTATCCAATTCGACTACGCAAGACGCAAGGCGCAAGACGCACCACATATCCGAGTTCGATAGACCAAGCTGGTTTCTACTGACTGAAAGGAGAAAATATCATGAACATAGCTCAAAATCTGGAACGAGCACGCCTTTTCTTTCCGGACAAGCCGGCAATCATCTTCGAAGGGCGTACCTACACCTACCGGCAATTCGACGAAGACGTCAACCGCCTGGCCAACGGGCTGCGGGCATTGGGCGTTGAGCGGGGTGATCGGGTGGCGCTGTTCTTGCCAAACATTCCTGCCTTCCCCACAGCGTACTTCGCCGTGCAGAAGATCGGCGGCATTGTTGTTTCCATCAATTCGATGTTCAAGACCGAAGAGGTGAAACACATCGTCAACGATGCGGGGGCGAAGGTAGTTGTTACAACTGAGGCCCAGCGGCAGTTTGTGCCCACTGATGACCTCCCCACCCTGGAGCAAATCGTGATCGCCGAGGGGGAAGCAGGGAACGATCGGTCTCTTGACGAGCTGATCAGCAAGGGGAATAGTCGCTTCCGCGCCGCCGACATGGAGCGGGGCGATCCGGCAGCTATCCTGTATACAGGAGGGACCACCGGCTTTCCGAAGGGGGCAACTCTGACCCACTCAAACCTGGTTTCCAACAGCTACGCCACCGCTCACCACGCCGGCATGCGGTCCGACGATCGGCTTCACCTCTTCCTGCCACTCTTCCACGTCTTCGGCCAGAACTTCATCATGAATGGCGGGGTCAATGCCTGTGCCACGCTGGTCCTGCATCGGCGCTACGTGCCCGACCCCGTGTTGGAGACCATCCAAAGGGAGCACGTGACCATGTTCTTCGCCGTGCCGACCATCTACATCTATCTGCTGAACATGGACACCTCGGCCTACGATTTTTCCAGCATACGCTACTACTTCTCCGCTGCGGCTACCATGCCCCAGGAGGTGTCGCGTCGCTGGCAGGAAGAGTATGGGCAGCGTATCTGGGAAGGGTATGGGCTGACGGAATGTTCCCCCTTCGCCAGCTACAACCATGACCTGCGTCCCAAGTTTGGCAGCATCGGCACGCCCATCGAGAACGTGGAGATGAAGATCTGGGACGACGAGGGGAACGAGTTGCCAACGGGCGAATGGGGGGAAATTGTCATCCGGGGTCCCAATGTGATGCAGGGTTACTGGAACAACCCGGAGGCCACAGAATACGCCATCCACAACGGCTGGCTGCGCTCAGGCGACGTCGGCATGACCGACGACGAAGGGTACTTCTTCATCGTGGATCGTGTGAAGGACATGATCAACGCTGCCGGCTTCAAGGTCTATCCGGCCGAGGTGGAGCAGGTCCTCTACAGGCATCCGGCTGTCCACGAGGCCGCAGTCTATGGCATCGCCGACCCTGTGAAAGGCGAGGCGGTGAAGGCAGCTATTGTGCTCAGGGAGGGCGCGACGGCCACCGCTGAGGAGATTATCCAATACTGTCGTGACAACCTGGCCACGTTCAAAGCGCCGCGAGAAGTGGAGTTCGTCACCGAGATACCGAAGAGCGCTGTGGGGAAGATTCTGAAGAGGGTGTTGCGGGAGGAGGGCTAGAAGCAATACCTTATCAAACAACAATCGAGGAGTGAGCACGCCTACGTGCGAACGGCATCTGGGGATGCTTTTCTCCTCTTAATTTGAAAGGTATTGGGCTAGAAGAGGTTAGAGATTGGTCAGCGAGCGCCCGCGGAGAGTGTGGAGCGTGGCGGCGCTGGATGGCTGGATGGCTTGTTGGCTCGCGTGGTCCAGCCATCCAGCTATCTAGCCATCTAGCAAACTCTTTTGTCAGCAGCGGAGTTGGTGAATTGAAGGAGAGACTGTGATGGCTGAGTTTGAGACGATGTACTGGGAGAAGGATGGGCCGGTGGCGCGGGTGACGTTGAATCGGCCAGAGGTGCTGAACGCTCAGAATAACCAGGCCACGCACGACCTGAACGCCGTGGCTGACCAGATTGCTCGGGATCGGGATGTTCGGATCGTGGCTATTGCCGGGGCTGGCCGGGCCTTTTGCACCGGCATCGACCTGAAGGAGTTGTCAGCAGGAAAAATCGACATAACATATCACGATCACTGGGAGAGTGCGCTGCGCAAGTTCGAGACCATGGAGCCGGTGGTGCTGTGCTTGATTCATGGCTACTGTCTGGGAGGTGGCCTGCAATTGGCTATGGCCTCCGACATCCGCGTCTCCACACCTTCGGCGCAGATTGGTCTGCCGGCCATCCGCGAATCGCTGATCCCAGGTCTCGGCACCTGGCGGCTGCCGCGCTACATCGGCATGGGACGCGCCAAGCAGTTGATCATCTCCGGCGACAACATCGACGGCCAGGAGGCCCAGCGCATCGGCCTGGTTGATCACCTGGTGAGCGAAGAAGGGTACCGGCAGGAGTTCGAAGATTACATCCAGAAGTACCTTCGGAGTTGCTCCAAAGGCACCCGCATGTCGAAACTGGCCACAAACTGCGCCCTCGACCTGGACTTCGATGCCTTCTACCAGCACTACATCAAGCTCCAGGCCATCGCCATGACGTCGCGTGATTTCTTCGAGGCGGGCGCGGCGTATCAGGAGAAGCGGGACCCGGTGTGGGAGTGAAGGAGTGCGTATTGCGTACTGCGTATTCCGTGGCACGCAATACGCAGTACGCAATACGCAGTACGCAGTACGGGAGTGATAGATGGACGTAACGTATTTCGATCGGGAGATTGAAACAGCGGATCGGGAGCTGCTGGAAGCACGGCAGGTGGAGCGGCTGCAAACCATGCTCCGACAGGTGTTGGCCACGAACGGCTTCTATCGGCAGAAGCTGGGGGAGGCCGGCCTCGAACGCGCAGAGGAGGTCCGCAGTCTGGAGGATTTGCGCCGGCTGCCTTTTACCATCAAGCACGAACTGGTAGAGGATCAGGCAGCCCATCCCCCCTTCGGCACGAACCTGACCTTCCCACTCGAGCGGTACATCCGTCTGCACCAGACCTCGGGCACGACGGGCAAGCCGCTTCGCTGGCTGGACACGCCGGAGAGCTGGGACTGGTGGGCGCGCTGCTGGGGCGCTGTGTACCGAGGGGCTGGCGTGGGACCCGGGGACCGCGTGTTCTTCGCCTTTTCCTTCGGCCCCTTCATCGGTTTCTGGAGCGCATGGGAAGGATCGCGCCGGGTCGGCGCAATGGCCATCTCCGGCGGTGCCCAGAACTCCCAGCAGCGTCTGCACCATCTGTTGGAAACAGAAGCGACAACCATCTGTTGCACGCCCAGCTACGCCCTGCACCTGGCCGAGGTTGCTCGCGAGAACGGCCTGGATATCGCCGCGTCGCCCGTGCAGCGCCTGATCGTGGCCGGCGAGCCAGGAGCCGGCATCCCCGGTACTCGCTGGCGCATCGAGGAAGCGTGGAACGCTCAGTTGTTCGACCACACCGGTGCCACCGAGGTGGGGGCCCACGGCTTTGAGTGTCTGGCCCATGCCGGCGTGCACCTGAACGAAGGCGAGTTCATAGTCGAAGTGATCGACCCGACCATGGGCCAGCCGGCGGACGAAGGCGAGCTGGTGATCACCAACCTGGGGCGGATCGGGATGCCGATCATTCGCTACCGGACAGGGGATCAGGTGCGGCTGGCACGAGAGCGCTGTGAGTGCGGGCGAAGCTTCGTCCGCATGGAGGGTGGCATCATCGGCCGCATCGACGACATGTTCATCGTGCGTGGGATCAACGTTTTCCCCAGCGCCATCGAGAACATCGTGCGCAGCTTCCCCCAGGTGGACGAATTTGCCATCGAGGTCTACAAGCGGGGCGAGATGGACGAACTGGAGCTGAAGATCGAGGCGCTGGCCGACGATCCTCAGGCGGTGGCGCGGGACGTGCAGGCGGAGATGGAGCGCCGGCTGGCGTTGCGCGTGCCGGTTCACGCGGTCCAGGCCGGCAGCCTGCCGCGCTGGGATCTGAAGGCGCGGCGGGTGGTGGACCGCCGAGGGTGACTCTTTGAGGTAGCTCTACTCAATCGGCGGACGAGGATCTGCTGCGCTGGTGGGGCTTCGCCAGCCGTGAGAACCTCCTCGTGCCGCCCCTGCCGCCGCAGTTGGACGTGACCAACCTGCCATGATGCGCTGCCTGCCCTCAATTCCGCTCCGTTGGAACGCCCCGGCGGGATGCTTATGCGGGCCGGTTACTACTCAGCCACCCTTGCGAAGGTTCATGACCAAATTCTGAGCTGGTAGCGTTTCTGCCAGCAAAGAAAGGCTCCACTGGCAGAGTTATTCGCAACCTTCGCAAGGGTGGCTGAGTAGTAACGCGGGCCGTTTGACAAGGAGGGCAACATGTGATAAGCTAACAGGCGGTAGGCAGATCGCCGGCATTGTGCTCCAGCAGGCAACCCCAACTGGAGCGTAGCAAGCAGGGGGCGAAATGTGGAGCTATTGCCCGCCGCCGTCCCATCCACGCCCTTCATTCTACTCTCACCGCGACCATACAGCTCACATACGACGCCAACCGCGAGCGCGCCGGGCGACGGCCCTGCGAGACGGGTAATCGCCCAGCGCCTCCCATGCGGTTGGCGTTTTTGATCCCTTCCCTCAGTGAGGTGAGCCATGCCATCATTGAAGATTCGTCTCCTGGGCTCGTTCGTGGTCTCGCGCGATGGGGAGCTCATCGGTCCAGGGGAATGGCCGACCCAGAAGACCCAGTCCCTGCTGAAGGTTCTGTTGACGGAGCGGGGGCACATCGTGCCCAAGGAGCGGCTCATGGAGCTGCTGTGGCCCGACCTGGCGCCCCGCTCCGCCGCCAACAGCCTGCGGGTGGGTATCAGCCACCTGCGCCGCATCCTGGAGCCGGCCCTGGACCGCCCCGCTGACTCCACCTTCATCCTCACCCACTCTCAGGGCTACACCTTCCATCTCACACCTCGTTGCTGGATCGATGTGGATGCCTTCCAGAACGTCATCGCCAGAGGCCAGCAATCGGAGCAGCGAGCGGAGTGGGGGCCGGCCATCGCCGCCTATCAGTCCGCTCAGGAATTGTATCGGGGCGACTACCTGGAGGAGGACCCCTACGAGGACTGGGCCATCGGGCCGCGCGAACAACTGCGGGAAGCCTATCTGGATGGGCTGAGCCGACTGGCGGAGTGCCATGCCCATCAGGGCCACCATCGCCGGGCACTGGCGGCCTGCCAGAAGGTGCTTGCGCTGGACCCGTTGCGTGAGAGCGTCTACCGGCAGGTGATGGTGTACCACCACCGGCTGGGGCAGCGAGATCAGGCGCTGCGGGCCTTCGAGCAGTGCCGGGGATTGCTGGCCGACGAGCTGGGTGTCGATCCCATGCCGGAGACGGTGGGAGTCCACACGCGCATTCTACGAGAGGAACCCGTTAATGATCCAGTCCTCATCCGTCCCACTCCAGTGCCGGCCAGGCCTGGCCGGCGTCCCTTGCCGGCGTGGCTGCCATTCGTCGGCCGAGAGGAGGAAACCGAGGCCCTGGCGGGTCATCTGGCGGCGGCGATGGAGGGCTACGGGCGGCTGGTGCTGATCGCCGGCGAGGCCGGCGTGGGCAAGACGCGATTAGCCGAAGAGTTCCTGGCCCTGGCCGAGGAGCACGGCGCCCAGGTGTTCCAGGGTCGAGCCTACGAGCCGGAGCGGGACCTGCCCTATCAACCCGTGCGGGAGAGCCTGCGCCGGTATCTTCTCCGGCTGGATCCCGACAGGTTGCAGCAGGTCCTGGGAGCGTGGGCACCTCACGTGGCCGTGCTGGTCCCCGAGATCAAGCAGGCGTTGCCCGATCTGCCGGCTCTCGAGCCTGTGGCGCCGGAGGAGGAGCGCCGGCGACTGGTGACGGGATTGACCCAGTTCTGCCTGTCGCTGGCGGCACGGCGCCCGGTGGTGTTCTGTCTGGATGATCTGCAATGGGCCGACCCCTCGACGCTGCAGTTCTTACATGTCCTGGTGCGGCACAGCGCCCACGAGCCGGTGTTGCTCCTGGGAACATACCGGAGTGAGGAAGTGCAGCCGGATCACCCCCTGACAACCGTGGAACGGCACTTGATGCTGGAAAGACTGGCGGATCGGCTGGATCTGCGGCGGCTATCGGCAGAGGCGGTGGGGCAGTTGGTGGCGCAAAAGGCGGCCGCGGGGTGGAACAGCGCTCCTTTCAGTCAACGGTTGTACCGGGAGACGGAGGGCAACCCGCTGTTTCTGGCCGAGATGCTGCGCAAGCTGCTGGAGGCCGGCCTGCTGACAGAGGACACGGCGGGATGCTGGCAGCCGGCGCCGGGAGCTGATACTTCGGCCAGGCTAAGTACGAGCGTGGTGGGCGACGTCTTCAGCCTGCCGGCGACGGTGCGGGCAGTGATCGAAGCCCGTTGTCGGGCGGCGGGCCGGCGGGGACAGCGGGTCCTGCGCACGGCGGCGGTCATTGGCCAAACATTTACCTTCGATCTCGTGGCGCGGACGAGTGATCTGGACATGGAGGCGCTCCTGGATGCGCTGGATGATCTCGTGGCCCGTCAGCTCGTTAACGAACAGTTGGAGGGGGATCACGCCAGCTACAACTTCAGTCACGATAAGATTCGCGAGGTGGTCTACCAGGGTCTGCATTCGGCGCGGCGCATGCATTTGCATCGTAGAGCGGCCACGGCATTGGAGGCGTTGTACGCAGGACGCACCGAGGAGGTGGCAGCTCCGCTGGCACGGCACTACCAGGCGGCGGGGCTGGTGGAGCCGGCGGTGGGATACCTGCTCCAGGCGGGCCAGCAGGCCATCCAACTGTCTGCCCATGAGGAGGCTATCACCCATCTGACCAGAGGACTCGAATTGCTCGGCCTGTTGCCGGACACTCCCGAGCGGGCGCAGCGCGAGCTTGATTTGCAGATGGCCCTGGGGGTGGCACTGGTAGCTACTCGAGGCTACACCGCCCCGGAAGTGGAACAGACCTACGTACGGGCGCGGGAGCTGTGCCAGCAGGTGGGTGCCACTCGCCGGCTCTTTCGCGTGCTGTGGGGCCTGGCGATGGTGTACGCACTTCGGTCTGGGACGATGCAAAGGGCGCGTGAGTTTGCCGAGGAGCTGGTCGAGGTGGCCGAGCAATTGCAGGACCCGGCCTATCTCCTGTTGGCTTATGATGCGTTGGGGTCGATCTTGAGATATCTTGGCGACCATATCTCGGGCCTGGCGTACCTGGAGCAAGCGATCGCCCTCTATGACCCGGAGAAGCATCACTCCTTGACCTTCCGTTTTGCGGGGGAGGACCCCGGAGTGGCGAGCTTAGACAATGCAGCCGTCGCCCTGTGGTTTCTGGGCTATCCAGACCAGGCCCTGGATGTAGCCAGGCAGGCTCTGGCCCTGGCCCAGGATCTGTCTCACCCCTACACCCTGGCACATGCCTTATGTAATATTGCCATGATCCACTCCCAGCGCCGAGAAGCCAGGGCAACCCAGGAACAGGCAGAAGCCGTCATTTCGATCTCCAGCAAGCAAGGATTCCCATACTGGCTGACACTGGGCATGATCTTACGAGGTTGGGCTTTGGTGGAGCAGGGGCAAGTAGATGAAGGCGTTCCGCAGATCGAGGAGGGCTGGGGTGCGCTACAGTCCAAGGGTGCCTTGGCACCACTTGCCAGTGCTCATCTGGCGGAGGGCTATGGAAAAGCAGGGCAGGTGGAAGAAGGGCTGGCCGTCATAGCCCACGTATTAGCGGGGGTGAGCAAGGTCGAAGGTGACTACGGTGAGACCGAACTTTATCGACTCAAGGGGGAATTGCTGCTGAGGCAGGCGGCACAGGCCGGATTCAACTCCCCCCTCGTGGACGAGGCTGAAGCCTGCTTTCATCGGGCTATCAAGATCGCGCGCCGGCAGCAGGCGAAGTCGTGGGAGCTACGGGCAGCCATCAGCCTGGGACGGTTGTGGCAGCAGCGCGGTAGGACCGAAGAAGCCCGGCAACTGCTGGCGGAGATTTACGGCTGGTTCACTGAAGGGTTTGACACGGGAGATCTGAAGGAAGCTAAAGCGCTGCTCGACGTGTTGTCGGGTCATTGAAGGAAGGAGTGGTTAGCTATGCGCAGACACGGGATTATCCCAGTCTTCTTGCTTCTGACCGGGCTGGCCATCGCGTGCACCCAATCAACCCCCGCCCCAGATCAGAACAAGGTCACCCTGAACATTAACCTGGGGGCCGAACCTCAGACGGCCGACCCGGCTCTGTCTGCGGATGGCATCTCGTTGACCTTCATTGAGGAAATGTTCCAGGGTCTGACCGACCTGGACGAAGAGACGATGGAAGCTGTGCCTGAGCTGGCCACCGAGTGGTGGGCCAACGCAGACAACACCGTGTGGACCTTCAAGATGCGGGACGACGTTGTGTGGGTACGCTACAACCCCGGCACGGGCCAGGTCGAGAAGGTTGTGGACGATACGGGGGGCGTGCGCATCGTCGATGCTCACGACGTGGTCTACGGCGTGAAGCGCACCTGCGATCCCCGCACGGGGTCCGACTATGCCTACATCCTGTACATCATTGCCGGCTGCCAGGCGCTGAACACGGCCGCTCCAGATGCTGGGGACTTGCAGGCGCTGTACGATGCGGTAGGTGTGCGTGCCGTGGATGATTTCACGGTAGCGTTCACCCTGACCTACGGCGCCAGCTTCTTCCCGCAGATTGCCAGCATCTGGGTCGCCCACCCGACGCCCCGGTGGCTCATCGAGGCCGAGGGGGAACGCTGGAGCGAGCCGGGCGTGATCCACACCAACGGGCCGTACGTGATGACCGAGTGGCTTCACGAGGACCACCTCGTTCTGGAGAAGAACCCGCTGTGGTACGGGTGGAGGGAGCTGACCGATCAGGCCGGCAACATTGAGCGCATCGTTGCGGTGATGATTAGCGAGGCCTCGACCGAGCTGGCTCTGTATGAGACCAACGCGCTGGATACCAGCGGGTCCCCCGGCAGAGGTGTGCCACAGGATCAGATTGAGCGCGTGAAGGCGGACCCACAACTGAGCCAGGAGCTGGTGATACAGCCGGCCAACTGCACCGAGTATTACGGCTTCATCACGCAGAAGCCCCCCACGGCCGACGTGCGCGTGCGCAAGGCGCTGTCCATGGCCATTGACCGCCAGACGCTGGTAGCGACGGTGACAAAAGGGGGTGAGATTCCGGCCAACACCTTCACCAATCCGCAGAACTTCGGCTCGCCGGCCGGCGATATCGACATCGCGCCCTGGGCATTGCCGGAGGATATGGGCGGCTGGGGCTATGACAGGGCCGTGGCCGGGGGGAAGCAGCTTCTGGAGGAGGCGGGCTATCCCGACGGCGCCGGGCTGGACATCCTGCTGATGTACCCCACTACCGAGAAGCACGCCCGGGTCGCCCAGACCATTCAAGGCATGTGGATGAGCGCCTATCCGCAGATGGAGGTCACCCTGGAGAGCCAGGAGTGGCGGGTGTACCTGAAGACCATTGATCGGGAGAGCCCACTGGAGGAGAAGCCTAATGCCTACCGGCTGGGCTGGTGTGCTGACTATCCCCATGCCAACAACTGGGTCCATGAGGTTTTGCACCCGACCGAAGGGGCCAACCGGCCCCTCATCAGCCCGGACGACCCACAGGTCGGCGATGCGGTGGCCCGCTTCGCCGGACTGACCAAGCAGGCCCAGATCGAGCCAGAGCCGGCCAGGCAGATGGAGCTATACAAGGAAGCTGAACGGCTGTATGTGGATGAGATCGTGGGGATCGCCCCCATCTACTACTACACCCGCGTCTCCCTGGCCAAACCGTGGCTGGATCGGGTGTGGGGTGACCTGCTGCGGCTCCATATCTGGAAGTGGAAGATCGACTGGGAGGCCAAGCAGGCCGCCATGGGCAAGTAGTGGCTGAGCTGCGCGGTGGCTGTGGGCACGTGACCCACAGCCACCAGCGCTGTTAGGCCGAGCCGGCCAACCCCGCCAGACGCCTCAGAACAGGCCATTTAATCAAAAAATAATCAGAAAATAATACCCGTGTGGTAAACTGCTATCGGGAGTTCAGACCGATAGCAGTTTTTTGTTGGGAACTGCCCAGGAACACTACAGCGGATGGGGAATCGAGCGGATTTGATCATGCTTCCTGCCCTCCAATTCGCTCCACTCTGAAATCGCTGAGTTCTAAATCCGTTCCATTCGCAATCCGTTGTAGTGTTCCCGGCAAGGCACGGTCCTGCAGAGTTCTCGTTGAACCATGGACCAGACGTGATGAATCCACATACGATCAGGCGGCTCACGGCCACCTTCATCGTGCGCATGTGGGCCGAACCCACCGCAGGCGAGGCCGGCGACTGGCGGGGCCAGGTGGAACACGTGCAGACTGGCGAGAAGCGGTACTTCCGCGAGATGGATAAGGTACTGGACTTCATCGCCGGCCATCTGGGAGGCGAGGAAGAGGAACAAACAGCAACGTAGGATTCGCCCATCCCGGCGTGAGGAGCGGAAGGAGGCGAGAGGCCAGGATTGAAACATTTGGACGGACATTTACGACGATGTTGATGACCAGGACAATGGCAATCCAAAGCAATGAAAGGAGAGAGTACGATGAAGAGGCTGATCATTTTGGCAGCGGCTGTTGCCCTGCTGGCAGTGGCTGCGCCACCGCAGCCGGTTGGCGCTGATTCCCTGGCGGGGAACTTCTTTAGGATTTTCTCTGCCTCGTTTTCCGGCAAGGTCTCGGTGAGCGAGCCGTATGCGCTCACCACCCCGTTCGAGGATGCGAACTTCACAGCGCAGGTTGATGAAACGAATTGCGCTTTCAGGAGCAGGATCATGCTGCAGGCTCAATCGGAGAATGGCGACATCACCGTCATCGCCACAAACCTGACGGGAAATTTCTTTAGGCTCTTCGGTGAGTTCCGCCTGCGTGGCACTGGGGAGGTTACCGGACTAACTGCGACCCCGTACGATGCCCCGATTGAGGTAACCATCACTGCCCAGCCAGACGGCAATTTCTTCAGGATTTTCGCCAAAACTACAGGCCCGACTGGCCCGGAAGTCAGCGTCGAAGGAGAGGGCCCCGGGGGTTTTGAAGAGCCCAGCCGATAGTCTATGTTGGGGACTTCCTCTTCCTGTTTGGAGCCCTGCCATCTTCCTGGAGGTAGAGATGGATGGGGCTCCAGGTCACGGCGACGGGGACCGCAGCGCCATGTGAGGAAACGGAGGGTGGCTGGTGCTCTTGCCTCCTTGGGGGAGAGAACCGCCATTTAATCAAAAAATAATCAGAAAATAATATCCGTGTGGTAAACTGCTATTAGAGGTTAGGTTAACAGCCGTTTCTTATTTGTACCACGAGGATGAGAGGCAGTCAATGCGACGCACAGGCAATGATTGCCGGAAGGAGGATGCTGATGTCAGCCGGCATGATGAGGTTCCTGAAACGAGCGGGCCCACCAGTCACAGAGACACCCACAGAGCGAAGATCTGAACAGGCGAACCATAGCGGCAGCACCGGCGGTCCCAGCTTCGCAGACGCTGTGTCTGCTGAGGAGCAAGAGGCGGCGATGCACGAACTTGCCCGCGATCCCAAGGGCGTGTGCGTGCCAAAATGCAGCTACTATCCATTTCGCTACCCAATCTGCCTGTCACATCCATTCTCAGGTCGTTGCTAGCCATGCTCATCGGTGCGTGCCAATCAGAATCCAACGTTGACAACAATGGCGACTGGCGCGGCCAGGTGGGAGGCGAGGAAGAGGAGTGAACGGCAACGTAGGGTTCGCCCATCCCAGCGAGAGGAGAGGGAGGAGGTGAGAGATCCAGCTTGAAACGTTTGGACGGAAAACTACGACGATGTTGATGACCCAGCCGGCATCTTGCCGGATGCCGGCCAAACAAAACGCGAAAAGATGTTCATACAAGGAGAAGCAACAAAATGACGCACCAACGATTTTCTAAGATGGCGATCCTGATTAGACTACTTGCGATGGTCTTGGTGTTCTTGGTTGTGGAAGGTAGCCCTGTCGTCACAGCTAAGTCACAGCTAAACCGTTCCGGTGCCATGCACAAACTGGAAGCTGCCGACATCTCCAGGCGCACCGGCACCAATATCCAGCCGAACCTGATGGTCACCCCTGGTCCGGACTTGGTCATCCCTACAGTGGATCGGAGAGGCACCACGACCGATCCACAGACGCTCGCCATCAGCGGGACGTTCAATGTCGAGCTCAAGAACCAGGGCGACCAGGACGTGGTCGACCCCTTCGAGGTCACCGTTTTCGAGGACAGCGATGGCGACGGGGTTTTCACGGCTGGGGTGGACAACGTCCTGGGGCAAGGTGAATACGTCGACCCGGTTCCCGTCGGCACGTCCAATTGGTTCACAGTGCCAGTGGCCGGAAACGTCCTGTTCCGCGACAACCTCATCTACGCCTTCGCCGACAGTCAGGATGTGATCGCCGAACTGGACGAGACGAACAACTACAACAACACCGGGCTAGCCTGCCAGGTCATAGAAAGTCGCACCTACACCTCTGATGCTGACTTTGATGAAGGTGTCCTGTTCAACGCCAACCACGATGCCCCCAACAACGACCAGCTCCAGTTGAACGAGACGGCCACCCCCTTCCCCTTCATCTGGATTGCTTTGTCTGGGCAAGGGACTGTCGTCAAAGTGGACACGGTGACCGGCGAGGTACTGGGCGAGTACCTCTCATCTCCGGATGGGCGTGGAAGGAATCCGTCTCGAACGACCGTTGACTTGAATGGCAACGTGTGGGTGGGCAACCGCGACGAGTCCTGGGGCGGCAAAGGATCGGTGGTCCACATTGGACTGGAGGAGAACTTCCAATGCGTGGACCGCAACGGCAACGGCGTGATCGACACCTCCACCGGCCTGGACGACGTCCGGGCCTGGCCCAACACCGGTGGTGCCGATAACGACGGTGGCGTCTCCACGGCCGAGGACGAGTGCATCATCCACTACACCCGAGTCACGGGGACCGGGACCCGCACAGTCGCCATCGACGCCAACAACGACGTGTGGGTTGGCGGCACCGGCGACCGAGACCACGAGAAGATCGCCGGTGCCACCGGAGAACCAATCCCTGGCACTCAGTTCAACGCCGGCTGCGGCGGCTACGGCGGCTTGGTCGATGGCAACGGTGTGCTGTGGTCCGCTCGTCCGCTCCTGCGCTACGACCCGGCCACCGACACCGCCACCTGCCTCAACGTGTCCAACTCCTATGGTCTGGGGATAGACAGCCAGGGCGACATCTGGAACAGTCGCTGGAGCGACGCAATGATTACGAAGCTGAGTCCGGATGGTTCGATCCTTGACGAGTTCTCAACGGGTGGGAGCTTTTCTCGGGGCGTCACTGTTACCGCTGACGACCACATCTGGGTAGCCAACTCTGGTTCCGACACCGTCACGCGGCTTGACAACGATGGTAACCTGCTGGCCACAATCCCAGTTGGAGACGAGCCGACTGGTGTTTCGGTGGATGCAGCCGGCAAGGTCTGGGTCACTAACCGGTACTCCAACAACGCTATGCGCATCGACCCCGCGACCAATTCCGTAGACCTGACGGTCGATCTCGGCAGCGGCTCTATTCCCTACAACTACAGTGACATGACAGGCTTCGTCGCTCTTGGCTCCACAGCCCCACAGGGTACCTGGACCGTTATCTACGATAGCGGCAGGGCCGGCACGCCCTGGGGTACGGTATCGTGGACTAGCTCCGAACCGGCCGGCAGTACCGTCACCGCCCGGGCCCGCAGTGCCGAGACCATCGCCGGCCTGGGTGGAGCGACGTACATCGACGCCTCCAACGGCGTAGACATCGATCCCCCCGATGGCCGCTATCTCCAGATCCAGGTCAAGCTGACGCCAGGTGACGGGGGCGCGAGCCCCATCGTCTACGACGTCACGGTCGAGACGGGGCCGGTTGGTGTGCCGGACCTGACAGCCTCGCGCCTGCTGATGGACACAGGTAATCTCCCGGATTCCGTTACACTGGCCGCACGAATTGGCAACGGGGGGGCTTATTTGGCAGAGCCCGGCCTGTCCGTGGCCTTCTACGACGGTGATCCGGCGGCCGGCGGCACTCTACTGGGCACGGTGTCAACCACGCAGATTCTCAACCCCGGTGAGTTTGAGGACGTAACCTTCACCTGGACCTCGCCGCCCGCGGGAACGCATGATATCTATGTGGTAGCCGATGACGATGGCACGGGCACCGGGACGCAGAACGAATGCGACGAAACGAACAACGTCCACTGGTTCACGGTCAGGATCGGTGTCAAACCAGGCAGTATCTTTGCGGCTATTCCCGTGAATCTGGACAACCCCAGCCTGCAAGGCGACTACGTCTATGTGAAAGACCGGACTGGTGGGACGACGTGGTGCGGGCACAGCGTAGACATGTATTACGGTCTGGTTGAGGATCCGACTGCCGGGATCAACTACCGGTCGGACGTTTACTCCGATCCAACCATAGAGCCTCCTAGGTTTCTCCCTAATGGCTGGTATCGTGTGGTCTGGGAATTAGCCTTGCCCCCCGACCTTTGTGACAAAGCACCCCCATTGGTGTTGGTGGAACTTGCACCGTCTGTTGCACCCAGCAGCACTCTGTACATAGCAACCAATACTGAGTCGGGCTACACATCCGCCGGGACTACCTGCGCTGTGCTAGATCCACCAGGACCAGGGCAATCTGTCACATGGGGACTACCATTGGATAATCTCATGGATAGCGCTTTTCGGACTCATATCAACCTCGATACTTTGACCCGATTTCCCGATGCCCAATTGAGCTTTGCCTTTAGGGAAAACGGCTCCGCGGCCGCGTCATTGACGCTCTCTGGCGACTCGGTGATCGCCAATAATCTTGTCGAAGGTATCGATTACGAATTCCTTCCACTGCCTCCACCTCCACCTCCCCTAGGGGGGCCCTTTTCGAGCCTCGGTCTCGACGAAGAGCTTCAGCAGTATGGCTTGGGCGGTATTTCCGATCAACTCAAGTTTAACCTGAGAAGTATCGGGCAGCGGGGTGCTAGCGATAGCACATGGAACTTGGATATTAGCTGGTCGTCACCAGGCGGCGATCCGACGTACGTGTGCACAGAGGTTCTTTTCAAGGCATACGAATATGTCCTGTATTCGCCACAGTTCAGTTCGGCGCTCGTACCAGTCACCATCGATGTCAGGCCCGGGATTGATCCCAATACCATCAACCTGGGCTCTCAGGGCACGGTCCCGGTCGCCGTGTTCAGCACTGCCGACTTCGACGCTACGACCGTTGATCCCGAGAGTCTCACGCTGGCAGGCGCCGGCGTGGCGACGGGGCCAGATGGCACACCCCTGGTGTCGGAGGAGGATGTCGATGGCGACGGGCTCGCGGATCTGGTGGCCCAATTCGAGATCCAGGACCTGAATCTCACACAAGAGGATGAGTGGGTAATCCTGGAGGGACAGACCTTTGAGGACATTCCCTTTGTGGGAGGCGACGTGGTTTGGGTGAACGCCGACCACTTCCTGTGCTACAAGGCCAAGACCACCGAGAGGACACCGAAGTTTGAGCCACGGGACGTCACCCTCGCCGATCAGTTCGAGACGGGCCGTTTCAAAGTCGAGAAGCCGGCCAGCCTGTGCGCCCCGGCTGAGAAGAACGACGAGGGGATCGGCGACACCGACACCCACCTGGAGAGCTACAAGATCAAGCCGGCCGAGGACGAAGACGATGAAGATCACGAAGAGGAGCCTGAGCCCAGAACCCGCGTCTTGGTGGAGAACCAGTTCGGCCAGCTCCTGGTGGACATCCTCAAGCCCGAGCGCCTGCTGGTGCCGAGCTTGAAGAATCGCACAGAGCCAGTGGAGCTGCCCCAACCGTTCGATCCCCCGGTTGACCACTTCAAGTGCTACAAGGTCGAGCTCAGCGAGGAGTCGGAGTTCCCAGAGGGCATCCAGGTGACGCTCGATGACCAGTTCACCGCATCGCCCAAGCTGTTTGACGTCAAGAAGCCGACCCGGCTGTGTGCGCCGGTGGACAAGAACGACGAGGGGATCAAGAAACCGGACAGGCACCTGATGTGCTACCAGGTCAAGCCGGCACGGGGCGAGCCGAAGCACGAGAAGATAAGGGGCATCTACGTGAACAACCAGTTCGGCCCCGAGCAGTTGGACGTGGAGAAGGAAGAGGAGCTGTGTGTGCCGTCGTTGAAAACCGTCCTGGAGTGAGGTTATTAGGGCCGTATGACTGACCCCGCATTCACTCTGGGAACCTGAGTCAGGGGTGGGGCTTCGTGAGCCCCACCCCTGACATACTCCAGCTCGGGCGCATTTACAAGTTGGGGGACACGTGGGGAAAGAGCGAATCCAGCGCCGGTCGAGTAGGAGCGGAGCGACATATCGAGGCCAAGCGGGTTGCTTTACGGAGCCGCTCGCTTGATTTCGATACGCTATGCTACTCAATCGGCGCTCGCTCCCCCAGGTTTTGTATGCGCCCAGCTCGGGCCGACAGGCCGGCCAACGTGAAGGAGCATAGGCAATGCGTCTACACAATCTAGCTGCAAGAGTCATGCTCACCCTGCTGCCGGCGTTGATCCTGGGCGGCTGCCAACTCGCTGTGCCGACCGCCCAGGTCCACGAAGTGACATTCACCGTCGCCGACTACGCCTTCGTCGGACCGGAGAGCCTGCCGGCGGGCCCCACTCGAATCCGCATCGACAACGAAAGCCAGGCAGCGGTTCAAGTCCAGCTAATCAGATTGACCGCCGGCCAGACGGTGGCCGACTTCAGCGCTGCTTCGCAGGCGAACCCGGAGTCACAGCCAGGTTGGATCGCGGTGTGGTTCGGGCACTACGTCGCATTCGCCACCCCCGATACGCCGCTTCTGCTACCGCCCGGAGAGCAGATCGCGGGTCTTGCGAACACCGCGCCGGGTCAGGCCGGCTTCCTGACCGGCGATCTCGAGCCGGGCAATTATGCTGTGATCTGCCGACCGGCTGGGCCGGGGGGCGACGAGTCCGACAGCGTCATGGGCATGATGAGGGGGTTCAGGGTGGGGTAGGCCGGCCATCGCCCCAGAGATGCCCGGCGCCACATGGAGGTGAACTTGCGATGAACACACTTGCACCACCGCTCAAGGCGATATTGGCAAAACTCAGCAGATCCAACTTTGCTCGGCCTGGATCGTCAGATCCAGGCCCGCAGCGGGGATCTGGCGATCCCCTCAGAGCGAATTTGGGTCTGCTAAAACTGGCGGTTGTGTCTGCAGTCATGCTGGGTGCCGTCCTTGTCGGCCCCGCGATCGCCGGCGCAGACAACCCGCCGGACGCCCTGTGCCGGCCGCAGCCAACCGACCTGGCTGACATCGAGACAGTGGCAGATTGGATCAAGAGCCTGCAATACACCGACCGTACCCACCGCGAGAGTTACGGTGCTATTAGAATTCATCACACGCCGGGGTTTATCGACGGGGATGGAAATGCGTACTATCGCGTGGTCCCGTACCATTCAAACCTGGCCGTGTCAGGGCTGCTGCAAGCGCCCGTGAGAGGCAGGCAGAGGGTGGCTGCAAGATGGATCTCCTGGTACCTGAGCCACCTCAACGCGGATGGCACGGTCTATGACTACTGGTACCTGGCGGATGGGACGGGCGAAGCGAGCTGCCTCGACGGTGCAGATCCATCGCTGTGCGACCACGAGGATGCCTCGGACAGCAACGCGGCTACATTCCTGGCTGTGGTGTGGGCCTACTCCCAACAAGGCCGGAATGCTGCTCTCCTGTTCCACCAACGGCATCAAGCGGAAGCTCGAGACCATTGCGGGGGTCATCCGGAGGCTGCAGCGAGCGGATGGGCTGACGTGGGCCAGAGACGACTATCACGTCAAGTACCTGATGGATAATAGCGAGGTTTACCGGGGGCTCCGGGCTATGGCGAGGCTGGAAGCGCAGGTTTTCGGCGACCGGAAGGCGGCCCGAAGGTACGCAGTCGCAGCCCGGCGGGTCCGCCACGGCATCTTCCAGTCGCTATTCGACGAAAGCACCGGGCTGTACTACGTGGCCAAGTTCGAAGGTGGCAACACTCAGCCGGCCAATCTCAACCAGTGGTATCCCGGCACAGTGGCCATCGCTTGGCCCCACCTCTTCGGCGTCACCGCCGGCGACTCGGACATCGCTCAGGCGCAGATGGCGGCCCTGAACGACAGTTGGGACGGAGACTCCAACCCCGATTGGACGACCACCATCGTGGACTCCAGTCAGTTCCTGTGGCCGTCCGTCGGATACGCTGCCCTTTTGGCCGGCGACTGCGAGCGGGCGCGGCGCCACGCCAATTTTGTGAAGGGGTCGAAGTTCCCGAACGAAGATGATCCCACTGGCTTTGCCTGGCCGTTCGTGGTGGACGATGGTGGGTGGCTCTTGAGAACGTTGAGCCGCCGGGCACCGGCGGAATGAGCATGTTCCCTTACTGGAACCGCTGCGATTCCTTCGTTCGGTGTATTCCAAATTCGTTGTAGTGTTGCAGGAGGTGGAGAAACCACATACGTAGCCGGCCTCCCAGTCGGAGGCTTCAGCAAATCCGCAACGCCCTCCAGAGGGTCACTACGCTGAGGTGTAACGAGGAGAAATGAGGCTGCCCTCCCCTGGCCAGTCCCGAAGGACCAGGGGTTCGCCGTTCAGTAACGTGGCTGATGCCACCATGTCAGATGTGAGGAGGAAAACAATGCGCACAACTGTAGCAATTGTGATCGTGGTTGGGGTGTTTGCTCTCCTGTCGGTGAGCAATTTCCCGCTGGCTGCGCCGCTAAACACGTCTAGCGAAGAAGGTGACTCGACAGCCTACATTTCAGCACAGGCCACCCCCAATCCGTGCGATCGCGACGACGCCTGGAACCGGCCCGACGTGAAAGTGGAAATTATTGGCTCAGGCATGGGCAACTGGGTAGTTGGTCCTCAATATAACCCGATGGACCTTCCCATAAACCTGACCAACATTGTAGCTGCCCCCCCTTTTATCCGGGCTCAGGTATATACCGAGGCAGAACCAGCGGGTTACACGCCTGAGTCGGTGACGATTTCATCTACGTTGCCTTCGCAGAACTTTATGTTGCCCGCGCCGAATCGGCCTTTCAACCACTACGTTGTTCCCAATGTCAATCCCGCAAGTCCCATCACTGCTTATGTGGATGACGGGATCTATGACATTGCAACTTGCCCAGGAGGACCCCCTTGCTATACGACACGTTCCTTTGTGGCTTACGTGTTCCGCAACGCCCCCGGCCAGTACGCCGTTGGCGGGTTGCCCCACTGCATGGTCTGGTGGTCATTCTGGGCAGTTCCGGGGGCGGTGAACCCTGGCCAAGTCGAGTTGACCATTCCTACCGCACCCGCTCCCAGAGACATTGACGTTAGCTTCGTCGTCTCCGACAAGGATGGACCGCATTGGGTAAACGGGTGCCAAGCCGACTCGCCACCATGGCAGTGCCGGCACATTATCCTGAGCGCTGAAGCAGGGAACGTGTCTGAGACGATAGATCACAAGCAGTGGAATCGAGGTGCCTCGCTGCTGATCGACACACTGACCCTGCATAACGTGCCGGGGAGCGTCAATAGTGTCACAGCCAGGGTTTTCTCACCACCCGACCCTGATGGCGAGGGCCCCGCACTTGGTGGCGACTCCGTGGTTTGGAGTGGACTCAGCGTGGCCGTCCAGCCTGGCTCCACGGCAACGCCGACGAGTACGGCAACACCGACGAACACGCCAACAGCAACATCTACGAACACACCAACAGCAACACCAACCGACACACCTACGGCAACATCGACCAACACAGCTACGCCGACGGACACACCCACGGCAACACCAACCGACACACCCACGACTACGCCGACCAACACACCCACGGCTACACCGACCAACACCCCCACGGCTACGCCGACCAACACACCCACGGCTACGCCGACCAACACACCCACGGCTACGCCGACCAACACACCCCCTGTCATCAGGCCCGTCGGTGGCTACGGGGAGCCGCCGGACACGCTGGAGTTAATGGCATCGTGGCTGATCCTGATCGCGGGGATTCTCATGGGAGGCGTCGTGATTGTGGTGCTCAGGAGGCGCATGGCCTGGTGATCGTTCGCGCATACCACGTGGTGCGTTCGGCTGTTTGTTGGCTGGCACAGTGCCTGTGCAGTGGATAGCCCGGTTTCAACTGGCTGAACCTCACGTCCGGGCGCGGAATAGCGTAATCCCCCGGGGTCTGCACACCGGCCTGGAAGTAATCGCTGTGGGTCACTTGATGGCCGAATGGGAGGGGAGCACCATCCGCCAACTGGAGGCAATCCGAAGGTACCTGCCGCTGGTCTCGCGGTAGCTCTGTTCCAGTTGCACCGGGACCTCAGGTGGAGAGGCGCCCGAGGTCCCACGGACGGCTACGAAGGGGCGCCGGATGAGGGCCGGCCGTCTGAGGAATTCCACGGTTTCAGCCCATATGACAACGGTTTTTCAGGATCTAACGGATAGAATCCGGTGAATCCGCCTGCTCTCTACCGGACACTTTTGGTGCGGGCATATCCAACTGCCAGGAAGCGAGCGCTGATTGAGTAGCGTAGCGTATCGAAATCAAGCGAGCGGCTTTACCGGCGACCCGCTTGGCCTCGATACGTCGCGGAGTTCATCCTGAGCTTGTCGAAGGGGGCTCCTACTCGGCCGGCGCTGGACGAAAAGTGTCCGGTAGAGAATCCGCCTGGTCCGTTGTCATGTGCAGAGGCTTCAGTTACCGGAATAGTGCCTCAATCTACGGTAACCCAGGCGGAGGACATGGGGAACCGATGTCCTTCGCTACCAGAACGACATCTCTGATGTTTACAATCTGGTTCCCGTCAATATCAAACCAGGGATCCCAATCCGGGTCCCCAACCTGCAGGCGCCACTCGGCTGCGGTGGCTGCAACGTCCTGGACATCGACGGCGCCGTCCAACGTCACGTCTGCCAGTATTGCACATGGCCCAAGCTCGAAGACCCGCAAGTGGTACGAGACCAGGCTATGGCTCTCCAAGGACATGAAGACAGTACCTCCGTAGTCCCCCGGGTTAAACGTGGCATCCGGGGTTCCCGGGCCGCCGCCACCTGGACCGCCTTCCCACCCATCGAGAGATCCAATGGCAATAAGGCCGGTGGGGACACCCTTCTCGCATCCACTATACGCGCTCCATGCGACAGTGCCAGATTGAGGGGGGTCGAACTGAAAGAACACCCCGTAAGTCGTGTTGCTTTTAACAGTACCCGTAAACCAGTCCACATCGCCACTGCTGTCGAAGGCACCCTGGATCACCGCACCGGTACCAAGTTCAACGACTGTGGCTACATCGCAGGTGTCATTAGGCTCGTTGGGGTCTCCGCCCTGCGTCCAGGCTGTGGGCGAAATAGTCAGCGCCAACAGCAAAGACGCGATTATTATGGTAATGATCGGCCTGTTCATGAGGTGTCTCCTTGTGTGCAATAATCTTGCTTCGCTCATCCAGATCGTCGTAATTGGCCGTCAACACGTTTCAAACCGATGATGTGGTAATGCCCCGTAAGTTACTACTCAGGCGCGCGCTCGTTCCAGGTCCTTTGCCGCTCCAACCTCCTCAAAGATCGCCCTGGCGCGCCGCAGGTGATCTTGTGCCTCCTCATCACGGTCAACTGAGGCTTCTAACACGGCCAGGTGGTAAAGCGTACGGCCCATCTCGTAGAGGCTGTGAAGATTCTCCAGGATAGCCAGACCTTCCTTGAGGTATTCCTGAGCTTGAACTGGCTCACCGCGGGCAACATAGGCCCGTCCCAGGACGCGAAGCGCAATGGCTTGCTCGAAACGCATGTCCAGCTCTTCGGCCACTGTCACCGCCTTGCGAGCAAGTTCTACGGCCTGGTCTACCTGCTGCTGTCCCAGCGCAACCTCTGCCAGTCCACAGAAAGTCTCTGCCAGTATGTCCTGGATCTTCAGCCGGTGCTGGACCTCTTGACTGCGTTTCAGGTGCTCCTCGGCCCGATCCCAAGCGCCCTGCTCGACGTACAACAGACCCAGGTTATTGTGAGTCCGGGCAATCATTCGATGATTCTGGACCTTTTCCGACAGCTCAAGAGCCCTCGCGTAGCTCTGCCGCGCCCGGCCCCAATTCCCCTGATAAAGATAGATGCCCCCTAGATTCAGTTCGACGCGTGCGATCCAATCTTGATCCTCAACCTGCTCCCAGAACGCCAAACTTCGCTCATAATATGGGCGGGCCTTCTCCCAATTGCCGCGATAGGAGTGGATATTACCGATGTTGTTTTCCACTCGGGCTGTCTGGTATGCGTCGCCTAGCCTCTGCCAGATCTCCAGGCTGCGCATGCCATGCGCCAGGGCCTCATCGTGCTGGCTAAGAGTGGTATGTATCACAGCCAGTGTGTTGTGGGCCGCTGCCTGAACTGAGGCCTGATCGATGGCTTCAGCCAGCTCAAGCCCCGCCTGGCATTGCTGAACTGCCACTTCGAGATTCCCCTCATAATAGCGCACGACCCCGGTGTGAACGTACAACAGCGCTGCCGTCGCTTTGTCATCCTCGTCTTCGGGCCGACCAAGTTCGCGTAGTCCCTCACGCATCCAGTCGGAGGCCGTCTCGTACTCACCCTTCCACCCGTACAGGAATCCGACACGGCGTGCCAGATCGGCCGCTCGCCGGCGGCCCACTCTCGAGAGCGGCCGGGTGTGGAGGACAGCCAAAGCCTGGCGCAGGTGGCGGATGGCCTCATCGAAATCCGACAGAAGATGGTGGGCGTCGCTCGCTCCCTCGTGGATGGCAATCAGGTGATCCTCGTTGTCGGGCAATCTTTGGCTGACAGTCAGCCCGCGCCGGTAGTAGTTCAATGCCTCGCGCGCGGCATACCGCTCTCGCGCCCGGTCGCCGGCCTGCGTCAGGTAGCCGGTTGCTTTCTGGAGCTGATCGGGATTCGCGTCCTCGGCCAGCACAGGCTGACCACCCGCCACCGGGATCACCAGGCTGTGGTAGAAGTGGTGGGCCAGGGTCTCGACGTCGGCCTGGGATGTGTCCCCGCGCCGCTCCAGCGTTTCGCCAACGTGGCGGTGATGGACCCGCCGCCGGGCCACCGGCAGACTCGCATAGGCCGTCTCCTGGATCAGGGCATGGCGAAAGACGTAGTCGCCGGTATCCCAACGCGCGTAGACGAATCCTCGATCTTCTAACTCGGCCAGGTGACGGTCCAGAGCTGGATCGAGATGCGGCACAACCTCGGTCAGGAGCGCTGGCGCAAACGCCGGCCCGATCACCGACGCCACCTGGAGCACCTGCCGCGTCTCCGCAGGCAGCCGGTCGAGGCGCGCCAATAGGGTGCGCTGAACCGTGCCGGGTAACTGGGCTTCCGTCAGCGGCTGGGTCAGGGTCCAGGTGCCGTTTTCGCGCACCAAAACCCCGGTCTCCCGCAGCGACTTCACCAGTTCCTCGGTGAAAAACGGATTGCCGCCGGATCTCTCCAGCACCGCCAGCAATCTTGGGGGTAGTTCCTCAGTCCCCAGGAGCGTGTGGAGCAGGTGCACACGCGCTGCCTCGTCCAGGGGTTCCAGCGGCAGGTGCCGGTAGTAGGGCTTGTGAAACCAGGGGTGATCCCAGTCCGGACGGTAGACCACCAGAACCTGAACGGGCAAGCGGTTGATGCCGTCGGTGACCTGGTCCAGAATTTCAAGGCTGGCCTCGTCGACCCAGTGCATGTCTTCCAGGGCCACAACCAGCGGTGACTGCCTGACTGCTCCGGCCAGCATACTTCGGAGCAGGTAGACCAGCCGGCCCCGGCGGGCTTTGCGCGCCTCGGAGGATAGTTCTGTACTGAGCGCAGTCGAAGTCTCGGATGCCGAAAGCCCCAGCACCTCTTTCAGAATCTCGACGAGCTCCGAGCCGGCGCCGGCCGAGCCTGGTAACTCTCCCAGGCGCTGCTCGATTTTCGTTTTGACGACGGCCGCGTCATCTTCGGGCGTGACGCTGAACAGCGGCCGCAGCAACTGAGCCAGCAGGGTGTACGGCGCCTCGTGGCCGGTGGAGGGGCAGGCCGCCTCCAGCCAGACGTGATCTTCGCCGGCGATGGCCTGGCGAAATGCCTGCAGCAGGCGCGATTTCCCGATCCCTGCCTCGCCCACGATACCCACCACCTGTCCGTGACCGCGCTGGGCGGCCTGCCAGTAGATGGTCAGCGCGTCCAGTTCCCCGGCGCGACCGATCAACGCCGACTCTGCCGGCTGCTGGGCGGTTGCACCCTGCCCTGAGCTTGTCGAAGGAGTGATCAGCTCGCGGGGTGGCGAGACGTCGTACGCTGTGACGTCTCCTTCATCCTCAGAGATGGAAACAAAGTGAAACGCATCCCCCGCCAACCGGCGGGTCATGGCGCCCGCCAGCACCTGGCCTGGCTGCGCCTGTCGGGCCAGATGCAGCGCCTCGGTGACCGCCGGCCCCAGATAAAGCGGTCCGTGATCCGCAATCCGTGATCCGTGATCCGTGGCTCCCGCGACTGCAATATCTCCGCTGGCGACACCGATGGCCGGCTGCCCCGCCTCCCCGTCCGCCGTGCTGCGCTGGATATGAAGCGCAGCGTGCAGTGCCCGCTGGGCGTCGTCCTCGAAGGTTCGGGGTACGCCGAAGACGGCGGTGATCCGAGAAGTGCCAGGGGCGACCATCTTTCCGCCTCGGGTCACGATGGCATGGGCGAGCCCGATAGCCTCGCGGTGGGCCGCCTGAACCGCCGTCTCGATGTGCCCCTCCTGCCAGCGGCGGTGGGAATCCGGGAACCGGGCCACCAGAACGGTCCCCGAGTGATAGGACAACCCCGACGTCATCACGCGATGCAGGGGATCGCCGTACAGCACCAGGGATGCCCAAACGAGCTCGCCGGGCGCAGCCTGCCGGCAGCGCATGCGTGCTGCGCGCAGCGCTTCACCGATGGGCCGCCCCCGCACCACCGCACGGTAGAAGTCCGCGGCCAGCGCCTGGGCAGCGTCGTCAAAGATGGGCCACAGTGTGCCCACGAAGGCGCCGGCCCCGCCCAGCAGGAAGGCGGAAGCCAGATTGCGCGCCTGCTGGCCGGCGAACGGTAGCGCGTCATCTGGAAGAGACTCCTCCTGCGCCGAGGCACAGGCGTTCAGGAAGATGAGGGGCTGTCCGCGCAGTGAGGCGCGGACCTCGTCCGTGTCGAGCCACCCGTCCGCCAGACGCAGAGCGCCAGGCCGGGCATGGCCGGCGTAGTGGACGACGTCGTATTGGCCGCCGGCCAGCGCCTCCAGAACCTGCACCTTCGACGCCTGGTCCCGGCACAGCAGCTCGGCCCGAACGCGCCGGGGCGCTGCGTCCAGCACGTCAATCAGCGCCTCGATTTCGGCGTCGGCCGCCGGCAGGTCGCCCGTGGGGTTGCCGATGAGCAGGCAACTCAGGCGCTCCCTGGGCTCCCCTGGGCTCGCCCGGACTCCCTCGCCTGTCAGCAACTGGCGGCCGACGGCATAGCGCAGCGCCAGGAATTCCTGGTCATCGTGGAGCAGCTCCCAGGGCAGATGGGAATCGTTGGTGGTGAGGAACAATGGAGAAACAGGGGGGAGGTCCCGTAAGACATCCTGGAGCGCGGCCGGCAGGAGTTGGCTGAACATGACCCGGCCCAGCCGTTCCAGAGACTGAATCGCAGCCAGCCCGCGCAAGCCGCCCTCCGCACCGCGTCTCGCCACTCGATGGGCAACCTGAGCTGCCAGACCGATGGCCTCTTGCAGGTCGGCCTGCGACCGGGCGTCCAGGTGCGCAGTGGCCAGCCGGCGGAGTGGAGCATCGGCCCTATCCGCCCGGATCGCGCTGGCAGCACCGGGCACGGGGTCCCACGTGAAAATGTAGTCTGGCCCCTGCTGAACTATGGTGATTCCCAGGGGCATGGGCTCCTCCTTGCGACTACGAACGGCGAATCACGATACGCAATACGCAGTACGCAATACGCAGTACGCAGTACGCAATACGTGAGCACTACTGCGTACTGCGTATTGCGTACTGCGTACTCTGAGTTTACAACGTCAGTCACATGGCAACAATCACGACCGGCAGCTCCCAGCGTTGGTCGTTGCGTCGCACCTGAACGATGTAGCGCCCCA
>CAZHMV010000004.1:0-1099 GCA_964532665.1 uncultured Anaerolineales bacterium | reverse complement strand
ACCGGCAGCTCCCAGCGTTGGTCGTTGCGTCGCACCTGAACGATGTAGCGCCCCAGGCGCAGGCTTCGAAATACGATACTGCCGTCCGACTCAGTAACCGAGCCGGCCAATAGATGCCGCTCGGCGGTGTACAGCATCACCCGCGTGTCGGGCAGCGGCTCCCCGTCCTCGATCCGGTTGAGGTTCAAGGCAATGGCCGCCGCGTCTTCGGACACCGGCCCCACGGAAAGCTCGATGCTCACATCGGCGCCGGGGTCCGGCAGCACCAACACCTGAGCCTGGGCTTCGTCGCCCTCGGCGCGGAAGGCGCGGGCCGGCACCGGACTGGGGACCAGCGGGGATGGCATCGCTCCGAAGGCCGCCGCACTGGCCTGCAATGTAACGACGATCTCACTGAACAATTCTCGCACCTGGCCGGCCGCCTCAGCGACCCACAGGGAGGGCGCAGCAGCCGCCGTTTCCAGGCTTTTGCTGAGCGAAGCCGAAGCAAACGACAGATCGAAGGTTACAGGCTGTGCCGGTTCGGGGAGCGTACCCGCGTCCCAGGCAGCCATGGCTTCCCGCAGGGCGCGGTACTCCTCGGCACAGTACGGGCAGCGCGCCAGGTGGCCGGCGACGGGCGACAACTCAGCCGGCACCTGCTCGGCCTGGGCCTCGACCTCGAGGTACGCCGGCAGTTGAGCCCGACACTCAGCACAGGTAATCTCATCCTCGTCCATAGACAGAACTGCCAGGGCAAGCTGGTCGAATCGTGACAGGCAGGCGGGGCAGGTGGTGACGTGTGCCCTGGCCTCGTCTGCCTGATCAGCGTTCGGTTCGGTTAGTGCCTCCAGGGCGTCGTTACACTCCATGATGATGTCCTCGTTGTCACGCTTCACGCCTCAACCCTACATTATCACTCTTCGCGTTTCACTTATTTCGCCAATCAGAAAAAGTAACACACCGTGACAGCCCTCTCCCCCCTAACCCCCCTCTCCCAACTCTGGGCGAGGGGGGAACTTGGCTCCCCTCCCCCAATCTTGGGGGAGGGGCTGGGGGTGGGGGCTAGCCCAGTGGTGTGCGACTTTTTCCGTCTTGTCTTATTTCATCGTCGAAAAAT
>CAZHMV010000003.1:23454-137427 GCA_964532665.1 uncultured Anaerolineales bacterium | reverse complement strand
ACGTGGTGTCCAAGGCGCTGGAGCGCGTGTATCTGCGCGACCAGACGGTGGATGAATCGTTTGCCCAGGCTCAGGAGGAAGCAGCCCAGTTCCTGACCGGTGGTGGTGAGGCGATGGGACCGGTTGCGTCCAAGCCGGCCGCTGGCCTGATCGCGGTCGAGGAAGGCGCGGAGATCACCTTCTCCGGCTGGGGCGACGAGACGGAGCAGAAGATCTACCGCGACTCCATCGAGCGCTTCAACAAGCTGTACCCCAACGTCAAGGTGAACTATGAGCCGATACCGGCCGACTTCCAGACGAAGCTGAAGGCACAGATGGCCGGCGGCACGGCCCCTGATGTGTTCTATGTGGACGACCAACTAATGACCGCCTTCGCGGCCTCGGGCCAGTTGTTGCCCCTGGACGACTACATGGCGGAGGCCGGCGTGAGCCGCGATGACTTCATCCCCAGCCTGCTGACCATCTTCACCCTGGATGGCAAGACCTATGGTCTGCCGAAGGACTGGGGCACGTTGGGCCTGGTGTACATCCCCGAAGTGTTGCAGGAGGCGGGGGTGGCCGAGCCGACGGCGGACTGGACGTGGGACGACCTGCGGGCAGCGGCCAAGCAGATCGCAGAGAAGACCAGCTACGGCGGGTTCTGCCAGAACGCCGACTGGGCGCGCTTCGCGCCGTGGGCCTTCTCCAACGGCGGTGCCTACGCCACCGACGACTTCAGCAAGCCATTGCTGGACACGCCTGAAGTGAAGGCGATGGCGCAGTACGTGTTCGACATGTACGACGAGGGCAGCCTGGTGCAGGCCAGCGACGTGGGCGCCAGTTGGTGCGGCGAGGCCATCGGGAAGAAGCTGGTGGGGATGACGCTGGAAGGCGGCTGGATGGTCAACTTCATGCGTCAGAACTACCCTGACCAGAACTGGAAGTCGGTGCTGATCCCGAAGGGGCCGAAGACGCGGGCGGACGTGATCTTCACCAACGCCATTGGGGTGAACGCCAGCACGAAGTATCCGAAGGCGGCGGCCGCTTTCACGATCTTCGTGACGGGCCGCGAGAACCAGGCGGAGATTGTGAAGACAGGGTTCGCCTACAGCACGCATCCGGATCAGGCCGACCTGGTGGTGGACCCGAACGACAAGGCCATCGCCCAGGGCGGCGTGCTGCCGGACAGCCGGGTGGCGTACTGGGGACCGAACACGGGCAAGGTGAACGACGTGGTGTCCAAGGCGCTGGAGCGCGTGTATCTGCGCGACCAGACGGTGGATGAGTCGTTTGCCCAGGCTCAGGAAGAAGCCCAGGCTGCGCTGAGCGGTCAATAGCCGATTACACCGTGGCAGGGGGCGTCCGCCGGAGGACGTCCCTTTGCCACCAGGCTGAACCTCGATAGACGGACATGCTGGAGCGTGGGGCGGGCTTTCCAGCCTGTCGAAAGCGCCCCGGCAGACTGAAAAGTCTGCCCCACGAGGATCAAGTGAACCGTAACGGTTACTGCTCAGCCTGCTCGGCCTGGATTGTCAAATCCAGGCCGAGGACCACGGTATCAACGCGATTTCGCCGTGTCAGCCGCCGGATCTGGCGATCCGACGGGAGCGGCTGAGTAGTAACCCGTAACGAAGGGAGTTGCGCCGTGCAAGCTCAGGGAACGCCGTCTCGCAGCGGTGCCAATCTGATTGCCCTTGGGGCTTTCGTGTTGGTCTTTGTCGTCGTGATGGTGCCTCTGCTCATGAATGCTCCGACGAAGGGGGGACCCCAGGTCATGGCGACCCTCGGCACTTACCTGGCCGAGGTGCGAACGGCGGCGATGCCCTTTGTGCTGGCTGTGGCTGCCGGGGTGGCGGTCCTGGCTGCCGTTGCAGCCGCCGTCGTGCGCCGTGAATGGCCCGATCGTCGTCGCCGGCGGGCGCTAATTGCCGGCTACGCCTTTCTGGCACCGTACCTGCTTGTAACCCTGACTTTCACCATTGGCGTCGTCCTGTTTGCCCTGTACATCGCCTTCACCAGATACGACATCTTTACCGAGCCGCAGTGGGTCGGCCTGAACAACTTCGCCAAAGCGTTCAAGCAGAAGGATTTCTTGCAGTCGCTGCACAACGTGCTGTGGTACGCAGCCATTGTCACGCCCACGCAGACGGCCATTGCCATCTTCCTGGCGGTCCTGGTAAACAGGCCCATGCGCTTCAAGCAGTTTTTCCGCACGATCTTCTATGCACCGAGCGTTACCTCCTCGGTAGTCATCACGCTGATCTTTGTCTGGCTCTACCTCAAGACAGGCTACATCAACCTGCTGTTCAGCAAGACGTTAGGTCTGGTGGGCATCCACTGGAAGGCGATCAACTGGCTGGGAGACCCACGCGGCTTGATTCAGCTCATTGCCGGCGGTTTCGGCGTCAGGATTCCATCCAAATTGTGGTATCTACGCGGACCGAGCATCGCCTGGATGGCCATCATGTTTCAGAACATTTTCACCACGGCCCCCACGTTCATGATCATGTTCCTGGCCGCGCTACAAGACATCCCTCCCGTGCTCTACGAGGCGGCCAGCATCGACGGGGCCAGTGGCTGGCAGCAGTTCTGGAAGATCACGCTGCCCATGTTGCGGCCCATTATCCTGCTGGTGATCGTGCTGGGCACCATCGGTACGCTGCAGATTTTCGACCAGGTTTACCTGGCCACGTCAGGTGGGCCGCTGGGGACCACCATCACGCCAGTCTATCTGGTGTTCACCGAAGCACTGGGCAAGCAAGGACAGATTCAGATGGGGTATGCGTCTGCGCTGGCCTTCATCCTGGCGGCGATAATCTTCTTCTTCACCTTCATCCAACGTCGTGTGATCGAACGCGGCACGGAATTGTACTACTGAGGAGGCCAAGATGACCGTTGCCACTCGAACAGTGACTCGCGCCACAAAGCGAGGTCTTGAGCACCCCCCACGGTACTATCTGGGACTGATGCTGCAGTATGCTGTGCTCATGAGTATTGGTCTCGTGCTCGTCACACCGTTCATCCTGGCCGCCATTGGCAGTTTCAAGACCGATGCAGAAATCATTGCCTACCCACCCAGGTTCTTTCCCCGTGATTGGCTGGTTGAGAACTGGGTCAGGGTGTGGAATACCGATGTGGGAGAAGGAGGCACTTTCCCGCGCTGGTTGTTCAACACGGCTTTTCTCTCGGTGACGGTTGCTGTGCTGGAGGTCATCGCGTGCTCCATGGCCGGCTATGCTTTTGCCCGGCTCCGGTTCAGCGGGCGGGATACCGTGTTCAACTTTATGCTGGGCACAATGATGATTCCCGGTGCTGTGACCTTGATTCCAGCCTTTGTGTTGATGGGCAAACTGAAGCTCCTCAATACCTACTGGTCACTGATCTTGCCGGGCATTGTCAGTGCCGGCGCGATCTTCATGCTCACTCAGTTCTTCAAGACGATCCCCCGCGACCTGGAGGAGGCGGCCCTGATCGACGGGGCCAGTCAGTTTCAGATCTACAAGGACGTGATCCTCCCACTGTCTCGCCCGGCCCTGCTCACAGTTTTCATCTTGCAGTTTCAGGCGATGTGGAACAACTTCCTGACGCCGCTTTTGTATCTGGACTCGCCCCGGATGTGGGTGCTGAATGTGGCCCTGAGCATCTTCAAACAGAATTTCAAAGCTCAGTGGAACCTGATCCTGGTGGGGGCGATGTTCAACGCCGTCCCGGTGTTGGTATTGTTCTTTCTCTTCAGCAAGTACTACATTGAGGGCGTGGCGTATGCGGGGATCAAGGGGTAGGTGGAGAATGGAGGGGGAGAATGGAGGGGGGAGAATGGAGAATGGAGAATGGAGATTGGAGGTTGGAGGGTGGAAGATGGAGGGTGGAAGTATGGAGGTGGAAGATGGAGAGTGGAGCGTGGAGCGCAAAACTGGTGAGGCCAGGTTCCCCTTTCCCCCTTCCCCTTTCCCCCTTCCCCTTTCCAACTTCTTCCCTGCGAGTGCTTTGATGGCTGATGCGTGGCGCGTTGTTCGAGCGGCCCTGCGTGACCTGTGGGGTGATCTGCTGACGACGGTGGTGTGCAACTTGCTGTGGGTTCTCTGCAGCTTGTTGGTTGTGGCGGGGCCGCCGGCCACCGTCGCTCTGTTCTACGTGGCAAACCGCATGGCCCACGGCGAGCCGACCGATCCGAGCGATTTTCTGCGTGCGTTGCGCCGCTACCTCGGCGCCGGCTGGCGCTGGGGCGCGGTCAATGCTGTCTTGTTATTCCTGCTGGTGGGTGATATAATCCTCACCGGCCGGCTCAGCCAATCGGCCGCAGGGCACCTGGCTCAGGGGTTCTTCGTGGCGGCGCTGGCGGCCTGGCTCGTAGTGCAACTGTACGCTCTCCCCTTTCTGCTTGAACAGGAGATTCCCAGTGTCCGCCAGGCCTTACGCAACGGCGCAGTGATGCTGGGGGCCAACGCGTCTTTTTCGGCGGCTCTCGGGGTGTTGCTGGTGCTCGTGCTGCTTGCGGGCACCGTTTTCTTTTTCGTAACCTTTGCTGCCGGCGGCGTCTTCGTCGCGCTGGTGGGTAACCATGCTGTGCTGAGCCGGTTGTTGGAAGCTATCGAATGATGAAGTTTGAGGCAATAATCCGGAGCGGCTCGCCGGGCGGGGTGAAGTGCCAGGCAGCATCGGGCAACCGCCGCCCGTCTTGAACACGTTTTAACGTGTTTCTCGTATCAGGCCATGAATTCATTCATGGCCGGGAAATGTGGCGGCATCATCGTTTCACGTCAGGAGTGACAATGACCCAATCATCATACCTCCCTCGCGCGCCCCACTGGTGGCAGCGTGGCGTCATCTACCAGATCTACCCACGCAGCTTTAAGGACACGACTGGCAATGGCATCGGCGACTTGCAGGGGGTGATTGAGAAACTCGACTACCTGAACGATGGCACGCCGGCCTCTCTCGGCATTGACGCCATCTGGTTGAGCCCCATCTACCCATCACCCATGGCCGACTTCGGCTACGATGTGGCCGATTATTGCGACATTCATCCTCTCTTCGGCGACCTGGCGACCTTCGACCGGTTGGTGTCCGAGGCCCACCGTCGAGGCATCAAAGTCATTCTCGATTACGTCCCTAACCACACCTCTGATCAGCACCCGTGGTTTGTCGAGTCGCGCAGCAGTCGCGACAACCCCAAACGGGATTGGTACTTCTGGCGCGATCCCGGGCCCGATGGCTCGCCACCGAATAACTGGGGCAGCGTCTTTGGCGGGCCGGCCTGGACCTGGGACGAGGCCACCGGCCAGTACTACCTGCACCAGTTCCTCAAGGAGCAGCCCGAACTCAACTGGCGCAACCCCGAAGTACGCGTGGCCATGTTGGATGTTCTTCGATTCTGGCTAGATCGGGGGGTTGACGGCTTCCGCATCGACGTCATCGACATGCTCATCAAGGACGAGCAACTGCGCGACAACCCGCCGAACCCGAACGCGGATCCGGCGCTGCCCCCCGATGACCTCTACCGCCGGCGAGTGCCCGTCTACAACCGGGATCAGAACGAGGTTCACGAGGTCATCGGCGAGATTCGTCGCGTGCTGGATGAATATGGCGAGCGCTGCGCCATTGGCGAGGTATGGTACGAGGACCTGGCGCGTTGGATCAGATTCTACGGTGTGGATGGCGCTGGTTCGGCGGGCTCACCACGTGGTGGCCTGCACCTCCCCTTCAACTTCGGCTTGCTGCGCCGGCCCTGGGAGGCGCGTAGCGTGCGCGCCCTGGTCGATCGATTGGAAGCTGCGTTGCCGGCAGATGCATGGCCCAACTACGTGCTGGGCAACCACGATGTGCCACGCCTGGCGTCGCGCGTGGGCGCCGAGCAGGCCCGGGTAGCCGCCATGCTGCTCCTCACACTGCGCGGCACCCCCTTCGTGTACTACGGCGACGAGATAGGCATAGAGAACGGGGACATCCCGCCCGAGAAAATGCAAGACCCGCCGGGTCTGCTCTTCGGGCTGGAGCGCAGCCGCGACGTCTGCCGCACCCCGATGCAGTGGGACGCCAGCCCCAACGCCGGCTTCTCGGAAGCGGAGCCTTGGCTGCCGGTTTCCGGCGATTACCCCACGCGCAACGTCGCCGCTCAGTCAGATGATCCCACCTCGATGTTGAGCCTCTACCGTCGCCTGATCTGGTATCGCCGGAAAACGCCGGCCCTGCAGTGGGGTAGCTACAGGGCGCTTGATGTCGGCTGCGGCGACTGCTTTGTCTATCTCCGCGAAGCTGGCCACGAACGACGCCTCGTCGCGCTCAACTTTGCCGGCGACCGACGCCAGGTCTCCATTCCGGGTGAGGAGGCCGGCGAAATTGCCATCTCCACTCACCTTGATCGCGAGGGCGGCGTGGCCTTGTCCGAACTCGAACTGCGGCCCAACGAGGGCGTGGTCATCGAACTGGCGAGACCCTAAAGGTTTTAGAAACCTTTAGGGTCTGAGCATTGGCAACACCATGAAACTCCAACGTCATCCGGCCAGCCCAATCCTGCTCCCCGATCCGACTTCGGACTGGGAGTGCTACAACGTCTTCAATCCGTCGGTGATCTACCACAACGGCCTGTTCCACATGCACTACCGTGCCCAGGGGTTGGATTGGGTCAGCCGCATCGGGTATGCGGTCAGCGAGGATGGGGTGCGCTGGAACCGGCTGCGCCGGCCCGTGTTGGAGCCGCAGGACGGCACAGACTCGCGCGGTGTCGAGGACCCGCGCGTGACCGAGATTGACGGTGTTTTCTACATGTGTTACACCGCCTATGGGCGAGAGTTCCACGGTGAGGGTGAGCCAACCCACGCCGGCGGTGGCATCTTGCCGATGATCGCCCGCAGCCACAACTTGATCACCTGGGAGCGCCTGGGGCCGATTGTGCGCGGCGAGGACAACAAGGACCACGTGCTCTTCCCGCGCCGGATCGGCGGGCGCTTTGCGGCGCTACACCGCCGCCGGCCCCACGTCTGGCTGGCCTACTCCGACGACCTGTTGACGTGGCACGAGCAGGATATGGCTCTCATCTACGGCCCGCGCGCGGACAACTGGTGGGACTGCAAGAGCGTGGGCAGCAATGGCGTGCCTATCGAGACGGAGCACGGGTGGCTGGTCCTCAACCACGCCTACGACCACGAGCATGTCTATCGCCTGGGGGCGGTGCTCCTGGACCTGGACGATCCCAGCCAGGTGATCCGCCGGCCACGGGAGCCCATCTTCTGGCCGGAGGAGCTGTGGGAATTGCGGGGAGATGTGCCGAACGTGGTCTTCTCGTGCGCCAATCCGGTGGTGGATGGCACGGTCTACGTTTACTACGGCGGCGGCGATCACGTCATCGGCTTGGCGACGTGCCGGCTGGATGCCCTGATTGAGTTCGTGTTGAGGTGATGCGTTCAATAATGAGCATATCTTTTGTAAGGACGCGAATACGGCCTGCAATCGGTTTAGCACGTCTTTGCTCCACTATCTGGGGGTTGTTGCTCAGGATCAGATCCGTGAAAGAACACAGCAGGTCCATTCTCTCTGAGAGCGGAAGCGACTGGAACCAGCGTGCTTTGGCTTCGGATGTTTCCTCTCGTCGGTCGTGCGAGATTCCTCTGCTCATGATTGTTTCAATCGTCAGATATGTCACCGGCTAGCACCGGGGTGCCGGCCTGAACAGCTTTCCATTCGCTGGCTGATTCCTTGACGCTACAGAGTTCGGTTATAATTCGGCTGGCGATGTAACCCTAGCGTGATGCCCTCCGATAACGGAAAACCGACAGTCCAGGTTTCAATAGACTCACATCTAGACCGATAGTATACCCAAAACCGCCTGAAAGATCAACGGTCACAGGGCGAAAGCAACTACGAAACGGCAGGCCGGCCTGAGCCTCCCAACACCAGACCCAAGCCGGCCATCCGTTCTCCGCTAATCCGCTGCGTCGCAGACAACCCGCGCCTGTCGAAGGGGTGACCGCCCCTACAGGCTGGCTATCACTTCCCCAATCCGCTCCAGCGCCGCCCGGATGTTCTCCACCGAGTTCGCGTAGCTCAGCCGCAGGTAGCCGGCCCCATACGCCCCAAAAGACTCGCCGGCCAATGTGGCCACGCCGGCCTCGTTCAGCAACCGGTCCGCCAGTTCCCGTGACCCCACCCCCGTGCCGGTGACGTTGGGGAAGGCGTAGAAAGCGCCGGCCGGCATCACGCAGCGGATGCCAGGAATCTGGTTCAGCCCATTCACGATCACGTCCCGCCGCTCGCGGAAGGCCCGCACCATGGCCCGCACCTCGTCCGTAGGGCCGGTGAGGGCCGCGATGCCGGCCTGCTGGGTGAAAGCCGCTGTGCAGGAGTTGGAGTTCACCATCAGCTTCGTCACCTGCTCGGCCAGGGGGGCCGGCATCACCCCGTACCCCAGCCGCCAGCCGGTCATGGCGTACGTCTTGGAGTAGCCGTCCAGCAGAATCGTCAGCTCCTGCATGCCCGGCAGTGAGGCGATGCTGGCGTGCTCGCCCTCGTACAGAATCTGCTCGTACACCTCGTCGGACAGCACCATGATGCCACGCTCGCGCGCCATATCGGCCACGGCCTGCAGGTCTTCGCGGGTCAGCACGCCCCCCGTCGGGTTCTGGGGCGAGTTCAGGATGATGAGCCTGGTGCGATCGCTGACCAGGGAGCGGAACTCGTCGGCGTCGAAGCGGAAATCCCGCTCCTCGCGCAGGGGCAGGGGCACCGGCGTGGCACCCACGAAGTTGATCATCGATTCGTAGATGGGGAAACCCGGGTTGGGGTAGATCACCTCATCGCCGGCCTGGGCCAGGGCCAGGAGGGTGAAGAACATGATCGGCTTGGCGCCCGGCGTGACCACCACGTGTTCAGGCCGGGCGTCGATGCCCCGGCTCTCCGAGATGTGGCGGGCGATGGTCTGGCGCAGCGTGGGGACGCCGGCGGCCGGCGTGTAGTGGGTGTGGCCCTCGCGCAGGGCGCGCACGGCGGCTTCGACGATGTGGGCCGGCGTGTCGAAATCGGGCTCACCGATCTCCAGGTGGATGACGTCTCGTCCTTGAGCTTCCAGGGCTTTGGCCCGCGCCAGCACCTCGAACGCGGTCTCCGTACCCAGCCGGCTCATTCGTTGAGCAAACTCCATCATTGGAATCTTCCTTTCGTATGCTACTATTAAACGGGCAGCCCACTTCAGGCTGTGACTTGTGGTATCAGATTCTTGAGGGCCGCAATGGGGCCATCGATGTCGGCCTGTGTATTATACCCCCGGTGTTCGTTCGTCGCGGATTGGAGTCCTACGCCGGTGCTTTCCTTGAGCCGGTGCTGGAGATATCTCAATCTTATCACATTTCCAGCGTGTTGACCAGCAGCTCCCAACGGATCAAGTCCGGTTTGATGAATTCGGGCAACCGGTGCCGAATTGCTCTTGACCTCAGACGGTGCTGGACCTGGGCTCCGGCGGCGGCATCGACTGTTTCCTGGCGGGCAGACACGTCGGCCCAAGCCGCCACGTCATCGGCGTCGATATGACCCCCGAGATGATCGAAAAAGCGCGTGCCAATGCTCGCAGGATGGGGACCGAGAACGTCGAGTTTCACCTGGGGGGATCGAGCATCTGCCGGTAGCCGATGAGTCAGTGGGTGTGGTGATCTCCGATTGTGTCATCAACCTGTCTCCCGACAAGCCCCAGGTCTTCCGCGAAGCCTACCGCGTTCTGCGGCCCGGAGGCCGGCTGGCCGTGAGTGACATTGTGACTCGCGTGGAGCTGCCCCCGGAGGTCCGGCACAACTTCGATTCGTGGGCCGGCTGTGTGGCTGGTGCGTGGGTGGACAGGGACTATGTGGCAGCTATTGAGGAGGCCGGCTTTGTGAACGCGTCGCGTCGCGAATCAACCTCGCGACCCTGTCCAGTTCGCTGCGTGATGGTTGGTCGCCCCTGTCAGCATCTATCTTGAAGGAATCGCCACTGAATCGGGGCAGGACATGGATATGCACGTGAAACACGTCCTGAAACGCCGCTTCCCCGTCTGCCACGAACAGGTTGATCCCCTCGCACTGCACACCCGACTCGCGGATGGCCTGCGCAATCTGCACCGTGATCTTGAACAAGTGCATCCCCGTCTCTTCGTCCATTTCTGCCATGCCGGCATAGTGTCTCTTCGGGATCACTAACGTGTGGCCCGGGTTCACAGGCTGGATGTCTAGAAAGGCCATGACAACGTCGTCATCGTAGACGATGCTGCTCGGCGCTGTGCCGGCGACGATGTCACAAAAAGCGCAGTCTTCCATTGCACTCCTCCGCGAGCACTTCATGTTCCAGACCCAATACCTTTCAAATAGGCTCAAGTCAGCGCCGTCGCTCGACCGGCGCTCGCTCCGTTATTTGAAAGGTATTGGGTCTGCCAGTGGCCGTATTCTACCACGGTGGGAGGTCGATTACAACACGGTGGCCGGCTATCTTGATGAAATGCTGTCGGGGTGCTACAATTCAGGTAGGCTGACCAACTCCCGCGGGCAATTCATTCGTCGGCTACCTCTGGTTTGATGAAATCGCTTGAGGAGATAAACATGATGTTCGAACTGCTCAGTTCGCCTGTGACATTCTTGAAGCAAATGCTCACGGAGATTCCCCGGGAGGAAGCGCTGCGGGCGTACGAGATCTGGTGGGAGGCAGAGGGCAGATCGATTTCCGATGCCACGGACCGCGCCGGCACGCCCTGGCTACGGATGTTCGACCGGTTCGGTGAGCGAGTGGACGAGGTCCTCTTTGCGCCCGAATACCGGGAAATGCTGCGCAAGGGCTACCAGGCTGGCGTCGTGTGGCGGGCCTTTGAGGAGAACTCGCTCCTGTCCTCCTACCTTCTGGGTTACGTCACCGCCTTCTACGATCCGGGGCTGTATTGCCCCTACACGGTCTCCCTGTCCACAGCGGTGCCGCTGGACAAGTATGGGACCGAGGCGCTGAAGGCCCGGTTTCTACCCCCGCTCTTGCGGAAGGACGAAACCGTGTGGCAGGGGGCGACCTGGATGACGGAAGCCAAAGGCGGCTCGGATTTGGGAGCAGCGGTGGAGACCGTGGCCAGGCCGGCCGGCGACCGCTGGCTTCTCACCGGCGACAAGTACTTCGCCAGCAATGTTGGCGCCGAGCTGGCAGTGGTGGCGGCCCGGCCCGAAGGTGCGCCCTGGAATGTGCGTGGCCTGGCGCTCTTCCTTCTGCCGAAGTACCGGGAGGATGGCAGCCTCAACTATTTCGTCCGCCGGCTGAAGGACAAGATTGGCACACGCTCCGTGCCCACCGGGGAGGTTGAGCTGCGGGATAGCGAAGCCTATCTGCTGGGCAAGGCCGAGCAGGGAATCTACCTGATCCTGGAAGTGCTGAACCTGTCGAGGGTGGCCAACAGTGTGGCGAGCGTGGCACTCGCGCAGCGTGCCATGGCCGACGCCCTGAGCTTTGCGCAGCAGCGCCCGGCCTTCGGGATGCTCATCTTCGAGCATCCGCTGCTGCGCCGGCAGTTCGAGGATCGGTTTGCCGAATTGAAGGCCGGGTTTGCACTGGCCTGGGAGGCTGTGCAACTCCTGGATGAGGTGTGGCGGGAAACCTACCGCTACTCGGACCGCTACCACCTGTTCCGGCTGGTGGCGCATCTGGCGAAGTACTGGACGGCAGAGCTGGCTGCTCAGACCGCTAAGTGGGCGATGGAGGTGCACGGTGGGGCTGGCACACTTCAGGAATATGGCGTGGATCGCTGGCTGCGGGAGGCGATGATTCTGGCCATCTGGGAGGGAACGCCCCATCGCCAGATTCTGGATGGGTTGGAGGCCATGGAGCGCAAAGGGGCGCATCGACTGCTGTTCCGGCATCTGGCGCCGGCTGCTGACCCCCGAACGCTGGAAGAGATGGCGTCGCGGGTGGAAGAGCACCTGGCCTTGCCGGCAGCGGACCGCGAGGCCGGAGCTGAGGAGCTCTTCCGGGATCTGGCGCTCTTCACGGCTGAGGCTTTGGTCTAGTACCCCACGACCGCTCGCCACCCGCCAACCTGCCAAAGCCACAGTGCGATCATGAGCAGGGCCACGACCAGCTCAACTCCTGTGGACAGCAGCCAGCCAACCAGGTAGCCTCCCCCGGCCCGTGTGGCGTGGCGCAAATCTCGCAATCGTATCAGCTCCACGATCAGCACCGTCAGCGTGGGCAGCAGGATGGCTCCCACGACGTTGAAGATCACGAATCCCACCAGGCCGGCCACCGCTGCCGCTGCCACCGCACAGCCCGACGCCCCGCTGCGCCGCGCGCCGGCTGAACTCAGCCAGAAATCTGTGGTCGAGCCGGCCAACATCATCACCGTCAGGATTGCCAGAACGATCCCGCTGCGCCACGTGATCCCGCGAATGAGGTCATAAGCCAGCGCGACGATCCAGATGATCAGTGGTCCCGGGATCAGCGGCAGCAGCACTCCGATCACGCCCAGGGCCATCACCAGTAGTGTCAGTGTTTGCAGTGTATCCAGGCCGGCAAATTCCATCTGTCTCTGGCTCCTCGGAGCAAGTTTAACCAATTGTACCATGCCGGTTGACCAATGACCAACGACGAACGTACAAGCAAGGGGTGCGTTGTTCGTCATCTTTGCCAAATCCTCCGGCCTCTGGTACAATTCGGGCGTTGTGGAAACGATGTAACGAGAAACGGTTCCTGGAGGATTGTGTGGAGAAGCGAGAGCGTGTATTTTCAGCGTTGAAAGGTGAAGAAGTTGATCGTCCGCCAGTGGCCTTGTGGCGGCACTTCCCGGAGCAGGACCAGACAGCCTGGGGGCTGGCCCGAGCGGTGGCGGACTGGCAGAAAAAGTGGGATTGGGATTTCGTCAAGGTCACACCTACCAGCGGGTACTATTTTGAAGACTGGGGCGGGACTTTCGAATACCGACCGCTGGGCAACGTGCATGGCACACGAACGGTCCTGTCGCGACCGGTGCAGAGCCGGTCGGCCCTACAAAGCCTGAAGCCATTGGACGTGACCCAGGGGGTCTACGGTCGCGAACTCCAGGCATTGCGTGAGCTGCGCAAACTGCTTGATGAAGATGTTCCGGTCCTCGAGACAGTCTTCAGCCCCTTTAACGTTGCCAGCAGTCTCATGGGCGAGTTCCTGGCCATTGCCATGGCGGACTACCCCGATGAGATGCAGCAGGCAATGGACGTTATCACTGAAGTGACAACCGACTTCGCCGTGGCGTCGCTGGAGGCCGGCGCTGACAGCATCTTTTTCGCCACGCAGATGGCACAGCCGGGGCTTGCTGACGAGGACCAATTCCGGACCTGGGGCATCCCATACGATCAGCGGGTGTTGAATGCCTTGCGGGGTCGCACCGATTTCCTGCTCCTCCACATTCACGGAGACGACATCTACTTCGACCCGCCCGTGCGAGCCTATCCGGTCGATGCTGTTAACTGGCACACCAGAATCGCTGGCCCATCGCTCCAGGAGGCACTCACCAGGTTTGATGGTGCTGTTGTTGGCGGGCTCACCGAAGGTATGCTGGTCAACGGTCACCCGGATGACGTGCGGGCTCAGGCTGTAGACGCTGTCGAGGAGACGAACGGGCGGCGTCTTGTTGTCGGCGCCGGCTGCGTGACGCCAATCACGACGCCAGAGGAGAACATCCAGGCCGTTCGAGAAGCTTTCGGAGGCTAACCTGACTGTGAACGACAAACCCGTTGAATTTGAATCGCCGGACGAAGATGTGCAGAACGAAGTGCCTGTGATTCCCTGGTACCAACCTGTACTGCGACTCCTGCGTGATATCGTAGAAGCAGGGGTGATGGCCTTGATCCTCTTTGTCCTGTTGCAGGCGACCGTCCAGAACACGGTTGTTGAGGGTCAAAGTATGGAGCCCAATCTGGTAAGTGGTCAGCGGTTGCTGGTCAACAAGCTGGCATATCGATTCGGGGAGCCGGCACGCGGAGACATCGTCGTGATCAACTCGCCCCGCGGGACATCAGAAAAGCTCATCAAGCGCGTTGTCGGTCTGCCTGGCGAGACGATTGAGCTGCGCGGTGGCCGGGTATACATCAATGGCCGGCTGCTCGAGGAATACTACCACCCGTATGTGGGGATGCGTCCCTACCCACCAACATCGATACCTCCCGGTCACTACTTCCTGCTGGGTGACAATCGGGATCACAGTGGCGATTCTCGTGTATGGGGGAGTATTCCCCGTAGTATGATTGTTGGACGGGCGATGGTCTCCGTGTGGCCCCCTGACCGGTGGGGATGGTACGGATGGTCGGCACACGCCAGCAATAGCCAGTGATCAGTCTTCGGTGATCAGTATCCAGTAGTCAACTGCACTGATCACCGAATACTGATCACTGATTACTGGACACTGATCACTGATGCGTTTGACTGTCCTTGGTGCCAGTCCGTGGGTGCAGAACCCCGGCGGGGCATGTTCTGGCTACCTGGTCGAGACGCCGGAGACCAGGCTCCTGCTGGATTGCGGGTCTGGGGTTGTGGGGAAGCTGCGACAGCATTGTAAGCTTCCCGACGTAGACGCGATTCTCATCTCTCACCTGCATGCGGATCACTGTTTTGACTTGCTACCGTACCACCATGGTCTGCGATATGGACCAGGGGACCCGGATGGGCGCCGGCCAGCACTTTATCTGCCGCCGGATGATCTGGAGCGCGCCGGGCTTCTGGTCAGCCCCTTCTCGGATGCCGGCCTGGATTTCTTCGCTGACGTGTTTCGTGTAGAAACCTATCCTGCTGATGACTTGATACGCATCGGCGACACGGTGGTGCATTTTCGGGGCGTAGATCACTATATTCCCACCTGTGCGATGCGCATCGAATCGGCCGGTTGTGTGTTGATATATTCTGCAGATACCGGTCCGTGCCAGGCCATTGAGGAACTCGCCCGGGGCAGTGATCTGTTCTTGTGTGAGGCTTCACTTCTGGTACGCGATGCAGCGTCCGAGGATTGGGGCCACATGGCGGCGGCTGAGGCTGGCGCCATCGCCATGCGGGCCGGTGCTAAACGACTCATGCTCACCCACTTCTTGCGCGGCGTTGAGGATGAGCGCCGGTGTGCAGAGGCGCAAAGAGCGTTTGGTGGCCAGGTGGTGTTGGCCGAGGAGGGCCGGACGTATCAGGTTTAGAACGAGTTCTGCCCGGAGATTCTGTTGACCTATCAGTTGGCGGTCACGGAACAGGCCGGTTAGTCCATAGCGGCAAGAGGAAGGTTAATCATGGCAGAAAAGGTGCAGATTTGTGTTGAGTGTGGAATGGAAAATCCTGGCGTGGCCCGGTTCTGCATGCGCTGTGGAGAAGCGCTGGTGGCAGGCCGGCCCCCAGAGCGGCGCGTCGTTGTGACCGGCATGGGGGCAGTGACATCGTTGGGCCTGTCCCTCGATGGGTACTGGGATGGCCTGGTGCACGGGCGTTCGGGAATCGGGCGAATCACCCAGTTCGACCCAAGTAACTACCCAACGCAAATTGCTGGTCTCATCAACGATTTCGACGCCCGAGATTTCATGGATCGCAAAGAAGCGCGGCGCATGGCACGCTTCAGCCAGTTTGCTGTGGCTGCTGCTCGGATGGCACTTGAAGATGCCAACTTACCGGTCGATCGACGACGCGAAGATGCCGGCGTGCTCCTCGGGTGTGCCATAGGCGGACTTGGAGACACACAAAGGGCCGTTCGTACGATGATCGAGCGGGGCGGCATGCGCATATCCCCCTTCTTCATCGTGATGATTCCGTCCAATATGGCGTCATACCACGTTGCCAAGACTTTCGGGTTCGTCGGCTACAATAACACGTGTACGACTGCCTGTGCAGCCGGCACCCAGGCCATAGGCGAGGCAGCCGAGGTCATCCGTCGTGGAGATGCCAACATCATGATCACGGGCGGTACAGAGGCAGCCTTCAGCGAATTGGGCCTGGCCGCGTTTGCGGTCGGCCGGGCGTATTCGACTCGGAACGACGAGCCAGAAAAAGCCAGCCGGCCCTTCGACGCGGACCGGGACGGTTTCATCGGCGGGGAGGGATGTGGTATCCTCATTCTGGAGAGTCTCAGCCACGCGTTGAAGCGTGGTGCGCCGATCCATGCTGAGGTCCTGGGGTACGGTGCGTCGAATGATGCTTATCACTTAATCGCGCCAGATCCACAGGCCGAAGGGGCAGCGCGTGCGATGCGCGCCGCTTTGAGGCATGCTGGCGTGGATCCGTCGAGTGTGGACTACATCAACGCCCACGGGACTGGCACCCCCCTGGGTGATGTGGCTGAGACCCTGGCCATCAAGAAGGCGCTCGGCGATCACGCCTATGAGATCGCGGTCAATTCCAGTAAGTCGATGATCGGGCACCTGTGGGGGGCGGCCGGCGCTGTTGAGGCTATCGCGACGATCAAGACTCTCCAGACCGGCATTGTTCATCCGACCGTCAATCTGGAAACGCCCGATCCGGACTGTGACCTGGACTATGTTCCGCTGAAAGCGCGAGAGGTACGTGTCAACATTGCCATGTCCAATTCCTTCGGGCTTGGTGGGCAGAACGCCTCTATCGTTCTGGGTCGGTACCAGGGGAACGGCGCGCAATGACTTTGCTGTAGCGATGGTCTTGTCCCCCTGGCGCGATCGATTCATCAACGGGGTTCTTGGGGGTGTGCTCGGGGGCCTGGTGATGGCCCTGTTTTCCATGTCAGCGAGCGTGTTGCGAGGCCCTGGTCTGTGGATGCCGGTGAAGCTAATCGGCGGGTTTGCATTGGGCCCTCGGGCTATCGGTGCCGGCGGCTTTGATCTGGTGCCGATTGTGAGCGGATTGGTGGTTCACATAGTGGTTTCAGCCGGCCTCGGTGGGCTCTTCGGCTTGCTGTCAAGCAGCCTGCCGAACGTGACACTGGTCCTTTACGGCATTGTGTATGCCCTGGCTATCTGGTTCCTGGCACTGTTCGTCATGCTGCCGATTGTTGACCCTCTGTTGGTGAACAACACGAACCCGGTTCTCTTCGCTTTGAGCCACCTCATCTACGGCGGGGTTCTGGGTTGGTGGACCGGGGCTCGAGCGCCTTAAACTGGAAGTTCTCTATTCATCGTTCATCGTTGTACCAGGCCAGGTAGCGGGGCAGCGAGTGCGCCAGCCCAGGGGCAATCCGCGTGCCGGCGGCGAGCAGGCGCCGGGCTTCCGCATCGTCGCACAGATAGAGTGCGCTTACCTCGCCATCCCGAAAGCGGATGCGTGCAAAGCCGTCGGGCGTCAACTGGCCGGCATAGATCTGGCTGAACTGGTTGTTTCGGAAAGGGGGCGTACCAGGGTGGTAATCGGTGCGTTCGTAGGGCTTGCCGATTGGTGTCAGCTTGCCTCCAACGAGACACCTGGCCAGGTTGTCCCTCGGTAATCCCAGCTCCTGTTCCATCTCCGCAATGCCGGCATCGAGAAAGCTTTGGCCGGCGCGCACGTGCCCGCCCACTGAGGTGTCGATATGGTCAGGCCAATCGGCTTTGCCTGGACTTCGGACCTGGAGCACCAACAGGTTCTGAGGACTTCGCAGCATGATGTGCGTTGCGCGGTGATACAACCCAAGAAGGTGACATAACCAACGGGGGGCAGTGATGCCGGTCAGGTTACCTCTGGCATCACAAACATCGAAAAGCTCCTCCTCAACGTCACCGGGCAACAGCCGCGCCCGCCAGATTTCTGCCAGGTGCGTGATCTCTGCTTGTTCGAGTCGAGCTTGTTGGTGGATCGCCTCCACTGTCTGCTCGAGTTCGCTCAGGTAGGCAGCTTCCACAAGTATTACTGTTGTTCTCGCTCTGTCAGCATCCGGACCACCAGGTGGAAAATGTCCGTCTCCGTAATGATCCCGATAAGCCTGCCATCCTCCACGACCGGCAAGCTTCCGATATCATGCTGAAACATGAGATCGGCTGCCTCGAGGACGGGATCGTCGGGCGCGATGGTCACGGGGTCGGGGGTCATGAGCTCTTCCACCGGCAGGGCCGCCAGCAGGTAATTCGGCTCGAAGATGTTCAGCCGGTTGCTGTCTTGTGAAGCGGCCTCCATAATGTCGTTGGAGGTGACCATACCAACCAGAATGTTCTCGTTGAGCACGGGTAAGTGGCGGACGCCCTTCTCCCGCATGATCCGATGCGCCTTCGCCACCGATGTAGTCACATCCACGGTGATTGGGTTCGGCGTCATATGCTCACGGACGATCGGGGTCGCCATATACTCTCCTTTCCGTGGCCGACGATCAGCGGCACTCTCGTCACGTTGGAGATTCATTATACCATAGATTGTGAAAAAGACGAACCCGGGGCAGGGCTTCAGACCTGAGACTGCGGGCTATCACGAATGTTGACTTGTCTCAGCTTTTCCACTAAGATTCGAGGAGCTACGATTCGAGCAATCCGTTGCCGGTGTCCAGCGGTCGGCATTCTCTATTTGGGAGTGGTCAGTTTTTCGATGCGAGTTCTGTTGGTCTTCCTGGATGGTGTCGGCATCGGGCCGGCTGATCCGCGCTCCAACCCCTTCATGCATGCGGCCCTGCCAACCCTGCATCGGCTGCTTGACGCTGAACTGCCCGTCCTCCGCCATGCTCCCCTGGTCGGCGAGCGTGCCACCCTGGTGCCGGCTGATGCCACGCTGAGTGTCTCCGGGCTACCGCAGAGCGGCACTGGACAGACAGCTTTGCTGACCGGCATGAATGCTCCCCGGAGAAGTGGCAAGCATCACGGCCCCTATCCCGACGAGCCGGCACGAGAGTTGCTGCGAGAACACAATCTCTTCAGGCAGTTGACCGAGGCCGGCCACCGTGTCGCCTTCGCCAATGCCTACCCCGACCGCTACCACGAGCGAATGGCCCGTGGCACAGGGCGAGCCTCGGCCATCGCCCGTGCGGCCCGGATGGCCGGCGTGCGCCTGCGCGGTCCAGACGATCTGCGTGCAGGACAGGCCCTCTCGCCGTTCCTCACCAACCAGGGCTGGCGCGATCACCTGGGTTATACCGACATGCCGGTCATCAGTGTGGAGGAGGCCGGCCGCCGGCTGGCGAAGCTGGCGGAGAAGCACGATTTCACGCTCTTTGAGTATTACCACACCGACATGGCCGGCCACCGGGGCGTGCGCGCCCGGATTCTGGAGGTGTTGGAACAGGTCGATCAATTTCTAGGCGGTGTAGTAGCGCATGTTGACGACGACACCGTCGTGCTGATCGCCAGTGACCACGGCAACATCGAGGATTGGAGCACGACGGACCACACCTTGAATCCCGCGTTTCTCATGGCCGTCGGCAGCGATGGGGTGCCGGCGTGGGCGGCCGGCCGCATTGCGAAGATCACCGACGTTGCCCCGGCCATCGTCGAGTTGCTGAGCTGTAAGGAGTTCATTTTGTGAAAGCATCCCTCTTCATAACTTGTCTCGTCGATCTCTTCTTCCCCGAAGTTGGCGAAGCGGCGGTCAAGGTGCTGCGCAGCCAGGGGGTGCAGGTCTCTTTTCCGCGCGGGCAGACCTGCTGCGGCCAGCCGGCCTTCAACAGCGGCTACTGGGACGAGGCCCGGGCAGCGGCACGCCATTTCCTCGATGTCTTCGAGGCCACCGACGGCTACATCGTCACCCCCTCCGGCTCGTGTGCCATGATGGTGAAGCAGGAATACCCCCATCTGTTCGAGGATAACCCCAAGATGCGAGCCCGCGCGGTCGCACTGGCCGATCGCGTGTACGAGCTTTCGTCGTTTCTTGTCGATGTCCTGGGTGTGGAAGATGTCGGCGCGCGATACGAGGGGCGGGTCACGTACCATGCCTCGTGCCACCTCACCCGAGGGTTGGGTGTCACCGAAGCGCCGCGCCGGCTGCTGCAGGCTGTGGACGGCCTCGAATACGTCGAAATGAAGGACGCCGGCCGCTGTTGTGGCTTCGGCGGCACCTTCGCCGTCAAGATGGCCGACGTCTCTGGCGCCATGGTGGAGGACAAGATCACCAACATTCGGGACACCCAGGCCGATACCCTGGTGGCGTGCGACATGGGCTGTCTGATGCAGATGGCTGGTGCCATGCGGCGGACGAACAGCGCCATCCGGACGTGTCACCTGGCTCAGATTCTGGCAGGGGAGGTGGGATCATGAGAGCTGACACCTTCACAGAACGAGCAAAGACGGCTGTTCGCGACATCCCCTTCCGCAAGGCCCTCGCCAGCGCTACCGTGCGCTTCGACAGCGGGCGCGTCGCCAAGATGGGCGAGCTCCCCGACCCTGAGGGCCTGCGTGACCGGGGTCGGGCCATTCGGCTGTCGATTCTGGAAAACCTGGATCAACATCTCTCGAATCTGGCGGACGCAGTGGAGAGGGCCGGCGGCCACGTTCACTGGGCCCTGGACGCCGACGAAGCCTGCCAGATTGTGGCGCGGATCGTCCGCCAGCACGGCGTCGAGCTGGCAGTGAAGTCCAAGTCCATGACCAGCGAGGAGATCGAGCTGAATCCCGCCCTGGAAGCGGAGGGCATCACCGTGGTCGAGACGGACCTGGGGGAGTGGATCGTGCAGTTGGCCGGCGAGCGTCCCTCGCATATCATCGCGCCGGCAGTTCACAAGACCATCCAGGACGTGATCGATCTGTTCGAGAAAGCCACGGGTGAGAAGAACCTGCCGGCGGAGATTCCGGCGCTGACGGCCGTGGCCCGGCGGGCGCTGCGCGAGCGATTCATTCGCGCCGGCATCGGCATCTCCGGCGTCAACTTCGCCATCGCCGAGACGGGCACCATCGTCATCGTGACCAACGAGGGCAACGGTCGCTTCGTCACCAGCCTGCCGCCGGTCCACGTGGCCATCATGGGTATCGAGAAGGTGATCCCCACGTGGGACGATTGGGCTGTCCTGCTGCCGCTGCTGACCCGCAGCGCGACGGGCCAGCGTCTGTCCTCCTACGTGACAGCCGTCACCGGTCCCCGGCAGGCCGGCGACGCCGATGGACCGCAGGAGTTTCACCTGGTCATCATGGACAACGGTCGGTCCAGGATTCTCGACTCGAAGTATCGGGAATCGCTGACGTGCATCCGCTGTGGGGCGTGCCTCAACGTCTGCCCCGTCTACACCGAGGTGGGCGGCCACGTCTACGGCAGTGTCTACCCCGGACCCATCGGCGCGGTCATCACGCCGCTTTTCGAGGGCCTGGACCGGCCGTCGGAGCTGCCGTGGGCATCGAGCCTGTGCGGTGCCTGTCTGGACGCCTGCCCGGTCAGAATCGATCTGCCGCGTATGCTGATCGAGTTGCGCCAGGAGCAGGTGGAGCGGGGGATGGTTGGGCGGGGCGAACGGCTGGCTTTCCGGTGGTTTGGCCGGCTGGTTCGCCGGCGGTTCCTGTTCGATCTGGCGATCCGGGTGGGCCGGCTGCTCCAGCGCCCCTTCGCCCGCAACGGCCGTGTCACCTCCGCGCCGCCCCCGCTGTCGGCCTGGACCCGCTACCGGGACTGGCCGGCGCTGGCGGATAGGAGTTTCAGCCGGCGGTGGGAGGACGTGGAACGAGATGTGTGATGCGGGATACGGGATGCGGGAGTCTTGATGCTGCTCTTTGACCTGCAACGCCTTCTGTTCGGCTTTCTCGTAGTACTGATCGTTGCCGTGGCGGTTGCCGTCTGGCTGGACCGCCGGCTGCGACGCAATCAGCGGCCAGAAGCGCTTCCCGGCATGGGGGAGGTACGCCCGGTGCTGGAACGCGCCCCCTTCGGATGCCTGGTGTTGGAAGGGCGCCGCACCTGTCGCTATGCCAACCCTTACGCGCGCCAGCTGCTGGACCTGGCAACTCCTTCTGTGCCTCTGCCTGAAGCGGAATGGGTCCATTGCCTGAATGAGGATCGGCTGGCGGTACGCCTGGAGACGACGACGGCCGGCCGTTACCGCACCGTCCCCCTCCCCTCAGACCAGATCGTCCGCTGGTGGGTGGTCCCCTGGGGCGATCGGGACCTGGTTTTCCTGCTGGACACCACCGCCCAGCAACGAGCTGAGCAGGCAGCTCGTTTCCTGCTCAGTGATCTGTCCCACGAACTACGCACCCCGCTGGCGACGATCCTGACCCATCTCGAAGTGCTCCACCTCTCTGATATCTCAGAGGATACCGGCCAACAATCCCTACGCCTGCTCAAAGAGGAAGCCCAACGGATGGCGCGGCTGGTGAACGACATGCTGGAGCTGGGCCGGCTGGAGACTACGGTTGAACTGGAGCGCCGGCCGGTGGACCTGCTGGCCCTGGCGCAGGATGTGGTGCCCCAGGTTACCTCCCAGGCCGAAGAACGGGCGATCGATGTGTCCCTGGAAGCCGATGCACCGTTACCACTCGTCATAGGGGACCCGGACCGGCTGCGGCAGGTCTTCCTCAATCTGCTGGATAACGCGATTAACTACTCCCGCCCGGGCGACCGGGTTGTGATCTCCCTGCAGCGCGTTCAGGCGGGCGTCGAGTGCATGGTGCGGGATACCGGTCCGGGTATCCCGGTGGAACACCTGCCCCATGTGACTCGTCGTTTCTACCGGGTGGCTCCTCAGGAGGCGGCAGGGAGTGGTTTGGGGTTGGCCCTGGCAGCGGAAATCCTGCGTCGCCACCAGAGCCGCCTGGAGATCGAAAGCCGGACGGAGGGGGAGGGGAGAGGGACGCGGGTGCGTTTCGTGTTGCCGGAAGTGCCGGCTGATGAGGGAGGGGAAGATGGGTGGCTGGGGGGTCAGGTGGCTGGATGGCTGGATGGCTAGATGTGGCTGGATGGCTCAGAGGAGTTGGGGGAGATAAGACGTTCGGTGTGGCAGAGACTGCGCTCATGGTGGTGGGCGCTTTTGCTCCTGGCTTTGCTGGGGGCGTACTGGCGGCTGCCTATCTCCGGGCAGGTGATGGTGTGGCCGGGGAACGGGACGGAAGCGTTGATGTGGCCTCGAATGCATCTGGAGCCTCCGGTTCCTCAGCCCGGCCAGCCGGCCACCCTGTGGGTGACGGACGTGGTGCCGTGGGCCTACATGGTGCTCACGGTGGATGGGCGGCCGGCCAACCTGGAAGGGTGGCGAGAGAACTCCGGTGGCACCTGGACGTGGAAGTGGCGCTTCACGATGCCCAAAGCCGGGCAGAGCACCCTGATCTTCTACCACGACTGCAACACCGGCTGCGTGGAGCGGGGACGCCTGGTCCTTGGCGGGGCGACATTGACGCCGCCGGCACGCCATCTGCCCACCAGGCTGGGGATCGCCTTCCCCAACCCTCAGCGGAACTGGCATGGCCGCAGTGGGTGGGTCGTGGACCTGACTTACGCCCGACTGGCCGAGGAGCCATACTGGGGAATCGATGATCTGTCCGTGCGGGTCTATCAGGCGACGGCGAAAGGGCTGCGGGTGCTGGTGCGGGTGGACTACGACCGCGGCCAGAGCCTGCCGCCGGCCGGCGACAACCTGGCGTTGACCGGGTACCTCCAATATTTGCGGCGGTTGGCGCGGGACGAGCGCCTGCGGGGAGTGTACGGCTATCTCCTGGGCAGCGGCTACAATGCACTGGACAGCAATTCCCTGGCCCCGGATCGGCCGGTGACGCCGGCGTGGTACGCCCGCGTGTTCAACGGCCACGGCGAGCCGGTCGATCACACCGACAACGCAGTGCAGGTGATCCGCGCGGAGAACCCCCGCGTGCGAGTGCTGGTGGGACCGGTGAGGCCGTGGAACCGAGACCAGGACGGGGAGCGGCGCTACACTATCGATGCCCCCTGGCTGAACTACATGAACACGCTGGTGGCCGACCTGGATGAAACTGCGCAAGCCAGGGCGGCCGCCGGCATCCCGCTGGCCGCGCCCGACGGCTTCGCTCTCCAGGCACCGGGCCGACCCGATGCACCGGAACTGGCTGACCGTGACGGGGCCGAGGAACCCCGGCTGGACCTGCGGCGGGCGGAGTGGAACGGTGCCCAGGCCGGCTTTCGCATCTACCGCGATTGGTTGGCCATCATCAACGCCTACCCCACCACGCGGGGTTTGCCGGCCTACATCACCTCCACCAATACCTTCACGCCCGACCAGGGCAGCCCGCCGGCGCAGAACTACCCGCTAGGCTGGCTGACCACGGCGCTGGAGGTGATCAACGCGGAGCCGCAGGTGCCGGCGCTGTGCTGGTTTCTGGATGACATTCCGGGTGATACGCAGTGGGAGTGGTTCAGCCTGACGCGGCATCCTGGCCGGCTGATCTACGCGGCGGAGGAGTTTGAGGCGCTGTTGGAACCGTGAAACGTGATACGTGATGCGTGAAACCTCTTCGCGTTTCACGCATCACGTATTGCGTGTTCCGTCATTGGAGGGGCACTAATGGCCGGGGTGATCCGTGTGTTGCTGGCCGACGACCACCCGGCGTTGCGGGTGGGACTGCGGGTCCTGCTGGATCAGGCGCCGGACATCGAAGTGGTGGGGGAAGCGAACAGCGGGGAGGAAGCGCTGCTGCAGATCGAGGCCCTGCGGCCGGACGTGGTGGTGCTGGATTGCCAGTTGCCGGGGATGGCGGGGCCGGAGGTGGCGCGGGAGACCCGGCGGCGAGGTTTGCCGGCGCGGGTGCTGGCCCTCAGCGCCTACCAGGACGAGCGGTACGTGCGGGGGATGCTGGAGGCGGGGGCGATGGGCTACCTGCTGAAAGAGGAGGCGCCGGCGGTGATCATGGAAGCGGTGCACAAGGCGGCCCACGGCGAGGGATACTTCAGTTCGCCAGTAGCGGCCAAGGTGGCAGCCTGGGCACGAGGAGAGCGGTCAGGCGGGCTGACGGAGCGGGAGGTGGAGGTGTTGCAGTTGGTGACGCGAGGGCTGAGCAACAAAGAAATTGCGCATGTGTTGCAGGTCAAGGAGCGGACGGTGGAGTTTCACGTGAGCAACATTCTGAAGAAGCTGGGGGTCGCCTCCCGGGTAGAGGCAGCGATGTGGGCGAAGGATCATGGGGTGATTTCCTGACAATCAGGCCGGCGGAGAGGGTCCTGTGGATTCCGGCAGGGGGCACCTGTGGAAATCCACAGGTCCAAACTGTGGATTTCCACAGTTTACAGGCACCTCCGTTTTCGATATACTGGAGATGTACCGGGGAGGTCCCGGTGGGTATCTCGACCTGAAGTGCAAGGAGGCGCACAATGCGTAAAGGCAAGTTTCTTCTGGTATTCACGGTGTTGGCGCTGATGGTGAGTCTCGGGCCAGGTGTGGTAGTGGCACAGAAACCACCGTCAGAGGGTCCTGTAAGCGAGGGGCATTTTCTTATTCGACCCGATGATGTAGCGGCATTTGGAAATGTACAGATAGCGGAACCAGAGGGATCCGTCGAAAGCAGGGAGGCAATAGACCGCCGTCCACTCGCCGGTTGGGAGGAGGGTTATTCCACAGTCCTGCTCGTCACTTCCCCCCAATCTGACGAGTTCGTCGCATTGATATACAGCGCGTCTTACAAGTTCACCTCGCCACAAGTGGGTGAGACGGCACTGGATACCCTGCCGGAACCGATAGAGGACTACTCGTGGGAGATGGTGGTAAAGGATGATGTATCTGTGTTCGATGATGATCTCGTGGGGTCGCTAGCGGGACGTTCGTGGCACCTGTGGCGTGGGATAGACAACGAAGGAATGCCTGCCTATTTCCTCTGGATTCAATCCGGTCCTTACGTCGCGGAGGTGTATCTGAATGTTCTCCAGGAGTCTGTGGGGCACCAGTTGTTGAACCATATCGCCAGAAGGGTTATACAAAGAGCAGGGGGTGCCGCATCCGCCGAAACGCCTACCCGTCCGCTGCCTGCTTGGTCTCCAAGAGCGCGACCAGGTCCGGAATGGTGGTTTTCAGGGGCAAGAGCAGACCACTTCGAGTTCCCTTGTTGCGTCCATGTTCTGGCTGTTTGGACGTTCCCGTACGGTCATGATCCTCACTTTCACGGCGCGGGCGGTGACGCGACAACCTGCTCTAGCAACCATGGATGCATCAGCAACTGGACATGGTGGCTGCAAGTCCCTGAGAGCAAGTTGGGGATTCCCAAGCAATGGTGGTCTACGAATTTCCAGAACGGCTCTGGAAGCCCAAGTAACTACTCCGCGACTGTATGGATACAGTAGCTGGATAGAGGCATCGAGGTAGACGGAAAACGGCGCCGTATTCAGCAGTCCTGCTGCTGGATACGGCGCTTGCCCCTTGATGGCCGCGCTCACTCATGCATATCATTAGTACCGATGCCGGTTCATTCACAGCAGCAAGGGCCCTAATCATGCTCCTTGCGGTCATTTTCGTCACTCCCAGGTCGTCTATACAAGCCACGCGCGATATGGTATACTGGTAGCAGTTGAGCCGTTGGGGCCCCGGTGGCGTGGAGACAGCAGAATGATCAGCAGCAAGGAGGTACAGGATCATGCGAAGGTATCTGGTGTTCGACGCCGGCTGTGCTGTGTGCAGCGAACTGGCCCAGGCCATTGAGGAGGCCGCAAGGGGCAAGCTGGAAGCCATTAGCATCCGCGACCGGCAGGCGATGAAATGGCTGGATCGAGCCTACCCGGCCGGCTGGGAGTTTTCTGTGCAAGGGAGCAGGGGAGCCGAGGGACAGGGGGAAAGGGCCAGGTTATCAATGGACCTATCGTTTTCTCCTCGGCTCCCCTGCACCCCAGCCTCTCCGCTCAGCCGGCCCGCCCCAGCCCGTCTCACCGAGTACTTTCTGCGCCATTCCACAAAAAAAGTACACCAGTACCTAAAAAGAAAGTACGCCAGTACTACGCCGGCCCGCCCGATTTGTGGTAAAATAATACTGGACGACGTTCAAGGTTGACGAAGTTGCAAGTTGAGGAGGTGCAGCATGAACGCCTTAGCCTGTGTGGTGCACGATCTGGTGACTGGCGAAGATGTCGCCGGCCTGCATGGTCTCTCACCACTGGAGCAGGAAACTCTGGCGGATTTGCAATCCTTGTTGCGCCGGCCCCCTCGGGAATTGGCCGCCTTGTTGGCTCGAACTGAAACGCCGGAGCCCTGGTGGACTCCGCTATCCGTTGCCTGTGACCGGAGCCAATCCTGATCCAGGATGCCCATGCCACAGACCGAAGAATCGGGTTCACCACCAAGCCAGCACCGGTGGGCCGCGCCCCGGATCATCCTGGATGTACTTGGCGAGAGCACGGCTGAATCGGCTTATCGCCGGCAGTTGTTCCGGGTTCTGGAAAGATGGGGAGAACCGGTCTCAGACGTCCCGGCCGTCAGCCGGCTGCCCGGCCTGACGTGCGCGGCCAGCGGTGGTGATCCGGGCCTCGCGGCACCGGTGACAGCGGTCTGGCAGTTGGTGCGTCTGGCGGCCAAGCTCCTGGACGACGTGGAAGATGGCACGGTGAGGGATCGGCCGGCCCTGATCGTCAACGCTGCCACCGGGCTGCTGTCCGTGGTCCAGTTGGCCTTGGGAGTGTTGTCGGTGCAGTTGCCCTCTGGCCGTGCCCATCGTCTGTGCCAGGCGTTTCATCGTGCTATGCTGCGGGCCTGCGCCGGCCAACACGCCGACCTGGTGGCCGGCCAGTGCGGGTTGGCCGCTCTGGACCCGGACACCTGGCTGGAGGTTGCCGGCGCCAAATCGGGTGAGCCTCTGGCGTGGGCTGCCTGGGCCGGCGCGCTGGTCGCCGGCGCTGATGAGCGCGCCCTGGCCGGCTATCGTGCGTATGGCTACTACCTGGGGGTGCTGCTCCAGGCAGCCGACGACTTCAACGGCGTCTGGCATCCCGCTGGGGCCGGCGACCTGGCCGCCGGACGACCGACCCTGCCCGTGTGCTACGCCCTGTCGGTGACCAGGGGGGAGGCGCGGGATCGCCTGGAAATGTTGCTCCGGCAGGCGGTGCAGGGGGACGACACGGCTGAGGCCAAGGCCCGGCAGCGACTGATCGATCTGGGCGCACAAAGCTACCTGCTGGTAGTCGCCCGGGTGCGACAACAGCAGGCGTTGGCCGCCCTGCAACGCGCCGAGCCGGCCCCGCCGGCCGACCGGCAACTCGTGGCATTGTTGGACCGGGTGATGCCGGCACTGAGCCAGTTAGCGAATGGGGCGACGAGTGGGCCGACGAATGAATTCGCCGGCTTCAGCCGTTTCCTGCTTGGGGGATTGTCCTTGCGGCTAATTCAGAATCAGATGCCTATCAGAACGGGGGCTATGTAGGCCATATGTTCGTTCAAACGAAGTGGCCATGATGAAATATCTCGTTCTCACTATGGGCTTACCGCTTATCGTGTGGCTGCTGGTGGCGTGTCAGCCTCCCTCGGTTGGAGGGGCCACAAGAGCAGTAGAGCTTGTAAAGACAAAGAGATCAGAGGTGAGCGTGACAAAAGAAGTCGTGCCGGCCCCCCCGCTTCCGACGCCTGCCGGGTGCACGCCGCTCCCAGAAGGTATGGCACTCCGGGCAGAACCTCTGTCATCAACAGAGGTATTGGTTGAGATAGAGGGTCTCCAACCGGGCGAAGAACCACTCCTGATCTTTCACGCAGAATCGCCGGGGTATGAGCATCAAAATGAGGTCCGGCCTGTTCAGCCTGTTGGCTCGGATGGACGCTTTGAGTTGAAAGAGCGAGGCCTGGAGCCGTTGCCTGGGAGCCTGACGAACCGATGGACGATTAAGGTGGTGCACGCGCGGGGCGTAGCCTGTACTGAAGTGACGTTGCCATGAGATGGTGCATGAGCATCTGATAAAGTACGCGTGTACTACGCCGGCCAGTCCAATCTGTGATAAATCTGGACACGTGGTACAAAGCTTGCTTAAGACGGGGGGGATGGAATATTATCTTCTCCCCCAAGGGTCCCTGAGTCGTAATGGTCATTTGGCGGTGGGTGAGACCTCTCCTCTCACTCACCGCTCTTTCATGTTATTGTGGATTCTTGCAGGTACGATGATGATCACCAGGGTGTGTGATTTTGCGTCTCTTGGCTCACAACACAGGGAGCGGAAGTGATGAACCCTCGATACGGCCGATATGTAATTCCGGCTGGGGTTGCGCTGACGGTTTTCGTCTTGCAACTGAGCGTGGTGTATTTGAATTGGAGCTTTGATAACCACATAGAGAATTCATTTTACGGCATGCAAACATTTTCCATTGCTCTCCTATCAGTGGTTTTGGGCGTCGCTGGTGGTATCATTTTGGCGCTTCTCTTCTTTGAGCGAAGCCGAAATGGTTCCAGCAACAATGCACTGTGGTTGAAGGCGGTTATACTTGGCACCCCCTCTGCATTGGCCGTAATCCTTAAACTGGGCTTCGGGGCATTAGGGACAGGTGCTCTGCCTTTTTCGCCGTTGCATCCATTCTGGTCTGAGCTGTGGGAGTGGTCTATTCACTCTCAGGTACCCCCCTTCTGGTTGGGGCTCGTTATTGGCTGGGTAGCGAGGCAATTGTTTGTTGTCAACCGAGAGCGATGATACAGTAGCTGAAAGTGGAGTGTGAGGATGTATTGGCTTCATTCAAGCTGCTGTTCTCGGCGAAAACTCCATATTTTCAGGTGGTGCCTGCGAGGCGGGAATAGCTATGTTCGTGCCAAATGACCCACTAGTTGCAGTTGAGCTGTTGGGGCCCCGGCGGCGTGGAGACAGCAGAATGATCAGCAGCAAGGAGGTACAGGATCATGCGAAGGTATCTGTTGTTCGACGCCGGCTGCTCCATCTGCAACCAACTGGCGCGGGCCATTGAGGAAGCAGCCGGAGGCAAGCTGGAAGCGGTCAGCCTCCGCGAGCAGCGGGCGATGAAATGGCTGGATCAGGTCTACCCGGCCGGCTGGGAGCACCAGCCCTACCTGGTGACGGTGGAGGGGGAGCGGGTGCAGGCGTACGCCGGCACAGGCATGGCGTTGCAGCTGGGGTGGCTATTGGGGCCGCGCCAGGGGTGGCGGGTGTGGAGCCTGGCATGGCGGTATGGGGTGGTGTTGCCGGCCGGCGGAGAGTTCTCGGCCGAGCGGCGGGGGTTCCTGAAACGGGCGGGGTTGTTCGTGGCCGGCCTGTTCTTCTTCCCGCGGTTGGGGTCTGCCGGTGGGCCGGGTCAGGCTCAGGGCCGGCCTCGCCATCCACTGGCAGGGATCCGCATCAAGAACAGCCGCAAGTTGGAGGGCGAGGAGCGCGCCCGGGCACTACAGCAAGCCTTGAACAGCCAGGACGTGCGGAACGTGCTGGGCGAATCGCCGGCAGCACTGGACACCGCCGAGGCCATAGCCGTCAGCTACGAGTTAGAGGACGGTAACACCCTGCTGAGCGTGGCTATGCCGGCAGAGGGAAACGATGGACTGGTGTATTACGGGCTGGCCAGAGCGATAGAACACTATCAAACGCAGGCCTCCATCTACCATTGGAACGCAGAGACGACCCGGCTGGTGGCGACGAGCGTGAATGGCCGGCCGCCTGAACCTGTATCTGCCCAGGGGAGAGGAACAGGTATTGAGGACGATCCGTGTGGTACCTGCTGGAACCCTGGAAAGTACTGGGTAGATCAGTGTGTGGAGCACGACAACAACTGTCTCATAGACTGTGGTCTCCAGCGTTGTGCTGGAGCGGCGGCTACTTGTGCAGCATGCGTGGCAGGCCAGGTCTGGTCTTGTCCATTGTGTGTAATACTTGCACTAGGATGTCCCGCGTGTGCAACTACTTGTTGCAGCCGCTGGGAGCCAGAGTGTCAGTGGTGTATATAAGCCTTGGAACCGCTGATGAAAGGGACGAGACGAATTCTCGGCCAGGAGGTGGGGAGAGATACGCATAAGTGTTATCTCCCCACCTTCTGCGTTATGTTCTGACAGGTAACCAAAGCGATGAGGAATGAAACCCGAAAACGGATAGTACGGATAAGTGGTTTGGTTATCGTCTTCGCCGGTTTTGCATCAGCGCTTTTTCCGCTTTTTTTCCCGTATCCACAAGCTCCCACCCTCTACAATAGTGTTCTTGTGATGCTGGGCGCGGGCATCTATGGATCAGCGCTGTTATGGCCCAAATTTGGGAGGTTCTTGCGAGCCCTTTCTTGGACAGTTCGCCTATCCGCGATAGCTCTCTTTGCTCTGCTCTTGTTGATGGATGTAAAGACAGGGGGCTTCACGTTCAATACTGTGTGGGGGGGTATGTGGGGCTTAATGGTGGCCAGCGTCTTTTTCCAGCATTGATCTGAGCTGTTGACAGTGGCCTACCTGCGCCACTACTGCCCGGCGATGAGAGTGCTGGTGCTGACCGCCTACGACGACGAGGTCTATGTGCGGGGCCTGCCGGCGGCCGGCGTGGCCGGCTACGTCCTCAAGGACGAGGCGACGGAGGCGGTGCTGGACGCCATCCGCACAGTGGCGCGGGGTGGCACCTGGTTCAGCCGGCGGCTGGTTTGAACTTTGAAGCAGATGGGGTTATACTTCTTGTCGGCCACTCAACATTAGCGTCCATCTTCGTCAATACGTTCACGCAACCTCCAACGCATTCAGGAGTCGCAATCCCATGACCGACCGCGAAACCTTTCTGAGGCGCATCCGAGAACGCCGACAACACCTGTATCAATTCCCCGTTAACGACCCCGGCCCTGACGTGCCTAAGTCGGTGCTCGGTGAAGACCTGCCGGCCCCCGATCTGATCGACCACTTTACCCGCATGCTGGAGGACGTGGGCGGCCACGTGGTCCGCATGTCGGATGCCGAGGCGGCGCGAGAGTGGCTGGTCGGCTTTGTGGCCGAACGGGGCCTGGAGCGGGCCGTGATCACGCGAGACGTGCCTGTCGAAGGACTGGCGACGGCGCTGACGGATGCCGGCCTGGCTGTGACCATGCCGCCGGCCGGCGAATCCGTGGGCCACGCCGCCGGCCAGGCCTTCCGCCACGCCTGCATCGACGCCGACCTCGGCGTCACCGGTGCCGATTTCGCCGTGGCCGATACCGGGACGCTGGTGCTCCTGGCTCGATCCGGCGCGCCGCGTATGGCGTCGCTGCTGCCGCCGATTCACGTGGCCCTCGTGCGCAGCGACCAGTTCGTGGCAAACCTGCCGGCGCTGATCGACCGGCTGCGCTCCGACGCCTGGCGCGACAGCCTCCCCAGCGCTATGACCCTCATCACCGGCCCCAGCCGCACCGGCGATATCGAGCAGACACTCAGCATTGGCGTCCACGGGCCGGGTGAGGTGCATGTTGTGGTGGTATGAGAAACCCGTTTGTGGTATCATTTCGACCACTCAATACAGGCGTTGGTAGAGGCGAAATACAAGGAGGATTTGTCATGAGCACGCGAGTAATGGTCACTTTGCCGGACGAGGTCTATCGTCGGGCCAGACGCCTGGCAACGCTGACCAGCCGCGATGTGGCCGACGTTTTGGCAGATACGATTGCTCTGTCTTTCTCTTCGCTCAGCGCGGACTCAGAGACTGTCAGGCCGGTATCTAGGCTTTCGGATGAAGAAGTTTTGACTCTCACCGAACTCCAGATGGAGCCGTCTCAGGATCGTCGACTCAGCGTATTGTTAGACAGGCAGCAGGCTGGGACGCTTACCGCAACAGAGCGATCTGAGTTGTTGGCTTTGATGCAAGTTTATCAGGAAGGATTACTGCGGAAGGCCCAGGCCTTGCGTGAAGCCGTGCGCCGGGGATTGCGGGAGCCTTTGGAGGCGTGAGCTCCCATCGCATTGCAGATGAACTCCGGGCGCGCATTCGTGCTCAGGCCGGCGACCGCTGTGGGTATTGTCAGAGCCAGCAGAAGTACGTTCTTGGGCTGTTGGAGATCGACCACATTGTCCCGCAGGCGCGTGGCGGCACGGATGACGAAGAGAACCTCTGGCTTGCTTGTCGGATGTGCAATAGCTTCAAAGGAACTCAGACATTTGGACGCGACCCGGTGACAGGTCGGCGTGCTAGACTGTTCAATCCCCGTCGTCAGCGCTGGTCGAGGCATTTCAGGTGGAGCGAGGACGGGACGCGAATCATGGGACGAACAGTATGTGGTCGGGCTACTGTGGTGGCCTTGCAGTTGAACAATGTCATTGCCGTGATGGTCAGGCGTGAGTGGGTTGCTGCCGGCTGGCACCCACCGGTGGATTGAGGCGCAGCACACGATCATGAGCGAATCGCGGCAGAGCACGACCGCAATCATCCCACAGGCCGAGTTCACAGGTCGGCTCATGCGTGCTCAAGCAGCCGCCGGCGCGCGTGATCTGGCCGGCCTGCTCGTCGTCGGGCGTTCCTTCTACGACCGACCCGGCAACCTGGCCTATCTGACCAACCACTTTCCCCCCTTCCCCACTACGGCCGATCTGGGTGACTGGCAGGGCATGGGGCACGGATTCCTGGTCCTGCCGGCCACTGGCACCCCAACTCTCATCGTCGATGGGCGGGCCTACCGTGAAGACCTGGTGGTGGTGGAGGACGTGCGACTGGACACCAACCTCCCCCGGGCGGTGGCCGGCGCTATCCGTGAGAAAGGGCTGGCCGGCGGCACTATCGGACTGGTGGGCGATGACATCCTGCCTCTGTCGATGTACCGGTCGCTGACGGAGCGGCTGCCCGATGTGCAGTGGGTGCCGGCTGGCGACATCGTCGAGAACCAACGGATGATCAAGAGCACGGCCGAACAGCAACTGCTGCGCCGGGCGGCCAATGTGGCCGTGGCGGGCCTGCGGGCGGCGCTGGATGCCGTCGGCTACAAGGTGCGCGAGGCGGATGTGAACGCGGCCGGCACGGCGGCGGCCATGCGGGCCGGCGCTGATTTCGTGCGCTACCTGCGGGTGCACTCCGGGCCGTGGTCAGCGTGGGGCTCGCGCTGGCCCCAGGCGTCGGACCGCGCCATGGGGAAGGGGGACCTGGTCACGCTGGACATCATCGGCGCGGTGCAGGGCTACGGCTTCGACGTGCTGCGGACCACTATCGTCGGCTTTGACACGCTGCCGGAGCAGCGAGCAATGTGCGAGGCGGTGCTCCACGCGCTGGCGGTTGTCCTGGATCGCGCGCGTCCGGGCGTGGCAGTGGGGGAGATGGTGCGGGCCGGCCTGCGGGTGATGGAGGTGGCCGGCTACGGACAATCCATGTCTCGCTTCATGGGCCACGGCATCGGCCTGGAGACGGTCGAAGCGCCGTTGCTGGTGCCGGACAGCGACGTCGAGCTACAGCCGGGCATGGTGTTGTGCATCGAACCAGGTATCTACATCCGGGGATGGGGTGGTTGCAGCATCGAAGAAGAAGTGGTCATCACCGAGGGCGAACCCCAGATCATCACGCACCTGTCGCGCCGGCTGTGGGAATAATGCCGGTGGGGCCTGATCATAGACAGGAGATGGATCCTATGGTATAATTGGGCGCGGGATGAGACTGAGAGGTCTCTCTCTTAGAGGGTAAGGTTGCCCCTCCGCGAGTTGGCATCGCTGGAGGGGTTTTTGTTTGGCAACAGTACGCATAGGAATAAGTGGAAAGGAGATCATGAATATGGATCCTATCAATGCTGGAGACACGACCTGGGTGCTCGTCTGTTCTGCCCTGGTGCTGATGATGACCCCAGCGCTCGCCTTCTTCTACGGAGGAATGGTGCGCAAGAAAAATGCGCTCTCCACGCTTACTCTGAGCTTCACTATTATGGGGCTGATCAGCATCCAGTGGGTGCTGTACGGCTACAGCCTCGCTTTTGACTCAGACTTTCACGGCCTTATCGGGGGCCTGAGTTTCGTTGGTCTCACCGGTGTGGGCGCAGCTCCCAATCCCGACTATGCTGCGACGATCCCCCACCTGGCCTTTGCAGCTTTTCAAATGATGTTTGCCATTATCACGCCGGCCCTGATCACCGGCGCTTTTGTAGAGCGTGTGCGCTTCAAGGCATTCCTCGTTTTTAGCCTGATATGGGCTACCTTAGTCTACGATCCGGTAGCACACTGGGTCTGGGGGGTAGGAGGCGTCTTGCGCCAACTGGGTGCGCTCGATTTTGCCGGCGGTACGGTCGTGCACATCACAGCCGGGTTCTCTGCCCTGGCCTTTGCCCTGGCGATTGGGCCACGCAAAGGGTTTGGCAAAGCGCCGATGGAGCCGCATAACATCCCCTACACCGTACTCGGTGCCGGGTTGTTGTGGGTAGGCTGGTTCGGGTTCAACGCCGGCAGTGCCCTGGCCGCCAATGGCCTGGCTGTTAACGCCCTGGTTACCACAAACACCGCAGCCGCTGCCTCGACCCTGGTCTGGATGCTCTTGAGCTGGAGAGACAACAAGCCCAGTGTCCTGGGAATCGTCACCGGTGCCGTGGTGGGATTGGTCGCCATCACGCCGGCTTCCGGTTTTGTGACCCCCCTTGCGGCCATCGTGATTGGTGGCCTGGCCGCACCGATCAGCTATTATGCCATCCAATTCCGGCAGGGGCGCAAATTGGACGAGTCTCTGGACGTATGGGCCTGCCACGGCATGGCCGGCACATGGGGTGCGCTGGCCACGGGCCTGTTCGCTACGGTGGCCGTTAACAATGGCGGGGCGAATGGCCTCTTCTACGGCAATCCCGGCCAGTTTCTGATCCAACTGGTCTCCGTCGTCGCTACCATCGCTTTCGCCTTCAGCATGACCTACGGCATCGCCAGAGTGTTGGATAGAGTCATCGGGCTGCGCGTTTCCGAGAAGGAAGAAGCGGTTGGACTCGATATCAGCGTCCATGGCGAACGGGCTTACGCATGAGGGGAGGTACATTGACGATGACCAAGAAGATCGAAGCCATCATCCGCGAAGAGAAGCTGAACGACGTAAAAAACGCCCTGCGTGAAATTGGTATCGTGGGCATGAACATCGTGGAGATCCGTGGCCATGGGCGCCAGGGTGGTGTTGAACTGACCGGACGTACAGGCACGTATCGAGTTGATCTGCTCCCCAAGATTCAGGTCAATATTGTGCTCAGCGACCACAATGTCGAGAAAACCGTGGAGACGATTCGCCGGGCTGCCCAAACGGGTAATACGGGGGACGGCCTCATTTTCATCTACCCTGTGGACGAAGTCATACGCATCCGAACCGGTGAGCGCGGACGCGAGGCGCTGATGTACGAAGGGGACATCGATGCGCGGCGGGCGGCAGCCGGGCAGAGTAGATAGTTCCAGTCTTGCGCCTGGTACTGCTCCAGGTGGAGCAGGGCGTAGCCTGCCCACCGAATTCATTCGGTGTCTGTTATCGGAAACGGGTTGAAACACGTCTTGGCGTGTTTTGGGTGTCAGACCGTGAATTCATTCATGGGGCTGTGCCGCGCATCATTGCCGGCAGGAAAACACGGTGCAAGTTCAGCACGACCGTGCTACGATCCGCCTGTTGCTCCGTCACGCGCATCGTGGCCGTCTCCGTCACCGGGTCGTAGGATACAGCCACGTCGTAGTTGCCGCCGTAGCCCCGGATGCGCAGTTGTCCCGTTGCGTCTGTGGTCTCCGCACCGGTGGTGGTGTGCCCGGCGATGAAATCCCGCAAGGCGTAGTAGGCCGGCTTGGGGATGTTGTTCTCGTCCAGCAGTCCGCCCGCCAGGAAAAACGAATCCCTGTCGGTCACGTTCCACCAGGTGATGGCCTCGTTCCTCGGCTTGCTGAAGCCGATAGTGTAGTAGGCCGTCAGAAACTCGGCCTGCGTCTCGGGGTCCCATGGGCTGTGCCACCAGCCGGCGTCGGTCCAGGAGTCATCCCACGTGCCGGACACTGACTGTTCCGTCAGATGGACCGGCTTGCCATAGGTCTGCAACCGATCCATGACGGCCGACAGGTGAGCCAGGTCCCAGGTCGGAGCGTACAACGGCGAGCCGATGCCGGCCTGCTGGAAGACGAAGGATGCTCCGCCGTCGTAGAGCTGTTGGCCTACGATGTCGAAGTCCACCCCCTCGGCAATGAGCCGGTCGAAGTAGTCCCACACTGGAATGGTGAAGGTGTCCTCCGGCTGCAGCAGGTAGGTGGCATACCTGGACTCGCCGAACCAGTCGAAGGCGGCATTGATGCTGATGCGTGCGGTGAGGTCGGTCTCGCGGATGGCGTGCACACCGGTGCGGGTCAGTGCTGTCACTTCCTCGCGCGTGAGGTTCCCTGACGCCCAGGCTGCATGGGCTTCGTTGATCACTTCCCAGATGCCGATCTGCTCGTGATAGCGATCGACAAGGGCACGAACGTGGGCGTCCACGGTGGCGTTCAGCTCTGGGAAGCTTTTGGCCTTCAGATAGTCTGGCATGGCCAGGTCCATCAGCCAGATGAGAGGGTGGGCCTTCTGCCGGAAGCCCATGGTTGTCAGGTCGAGCACCCCCACATCGTGATCGATGTAGTTCCAGCGGATTTGCCCTTCCTCAGGCTCGATGTCGATCCAGTAGAAGCCGGAGGTGACGTAGTTGACCCCCGCAGCCCGCATCAGCCGGTAGGCCTCCTCTCCGGCCGACACCATCGGGTCGAAGACACCGAAGAGGAAGTCGTGAGTCGTCTGGGTGTAGGCGACGGTGGCTCCTGGCACGGGCCGGCCCGCTGCATCCACCACGGTGATGGTCAGGTCTCCCTGCCGGTAGCGAGCGATGTCCTGGCGGGCGCGCGCCAGCTCCAGGTCCTCCAGTGCCCACAGCGAGGTGCTGAGGGCCCGGTCGGCCCAGGCCGCACGGCCGGCACCGCTGCGGGTGGCCGCCTCGTCCAACTCCGCTTCAGCCTGGGCCAGCCGCGCGGCGAAGGTGGGCGAGATGGTGTAGCCGGCATCCACGTAGCGGTTGTAGTTGGATCGCAGCCGGCCCACCTGGGTGCGGGCCAGCTCGTAGTTCAGGTTGAGGACCGTCCCCTCTCCGGCCGGCCCCTGGAAACCGGTGCCCCCGTTGTCGGCCCCCAGCATGACTCGCCCGAAGCCGGGGACCGTCCACTGCAGGAACACCCGACGGGGCTCCCCGGGCGGGAGACAGACGGAGGGGATGGCCGGCTCGCTTTCGCGCTGCACCTCGCTGAAGACGCCGCGCGCCACGCTGTCAGTGAGGCCTGCCGTGAACCTGGACCTTGACAGGTCGGTGTTGGGAACCAGGCTGCCGTCGGCGTCATAGCCTTCCAGGATCAGTTCGTAGCACGGATCGAGAATGAAGTTGTGCTGCAGAGGGGTGGATTCTACTGTGATGCGGTCGCCGCGAGGGAACATGCCATGCAGGCCATACCCGTTGACCTGAGTGCCGGAGAAGGGGAAGGCGATGAGCCAATAGGTGGCCTCAGCCAGCACGGTCAGGGTGTAGTGACCGGTGGCGTCCGCCAGGGTCAAGACGACGAGGGTATAGCTGATGGGCTCCACGGCCGCGATGACCGCCGCGGCTGGCGGCTGGCCTTCCACATCGGCGACAGTGCCGGTGACGGTCACCGCCGCCGACTCGACGATTGGAGCCCACCCGGTCCTGGAGATCAGGCCGGCAGGGGATGAATTCGGACCGATCTGACGCCATATCCGGTCGGCTGGTCGGGCTGTGACGGGTGAGGGGGCGATCATCATCCAGAGCGACCCAAGGGCGAGGCCGGCCAGCAACACGGAAAGTGTCCCTGCCAGAAAACGATGGCAATGGCGGCTGTGACGATGGCTCGAATCAAGGGGCTGTTTCTCGTTTCCCATATCCGTTGGTCCATGCGTCTGTGCTGCTTTCTCGCTTCTATTCTATATACAAGTCCCTTTGGCGAAAAGTTGCAGCGCACCTGGCCGGCTGGTCGATGGGGTTGCCGCGAATTCATTTGTGTGAGGCAGGTGGATGGTTATGGACTGCGTATGCAATAGGAAACCGGGGTGGTGGCAGGGCGTTAGTCGGGTGTCCAGAGGCGAATGCCGCTTACGCGCCTGAAGTCCTCGTCATTGCTGGCCAGGTCGCTCAGGCCGTGCCGGCGCATGACGGCCAGGGTGATGGAGTCGTCGGTGAGCAGGCCGTAGTTATCTCGGAACTGCTTGGAGGCATGAATCTCCCGGTAGGTCACATCCAGGATACGGATGCGGGCGCGGCTAAACTCGCCGGGAATCTCTTTGTAGCGGGTCAGGCCGCGTACTGCATCCGGGTGCTTTTTCAAGTAGGGTACTGCTTCTCGCGACGAGAGTTCATAGCGATGGCGTGCTTCCACAACCATGGCGCGGTGAACCACATGGGCTGCCTGAAATGCCGATGTAAAGACCTCGATCTCTTGTCGTGCGGATCGCTGGAGAAAAGGCAGTGTCAGATGATGAAAGGGCTCGATAGTGGACAGGGCATAGCTCAGAATGTTGGCGTCGGCGAAGATACGCGTGCCTGCGGGGATGTCGGCCAGCCTCACTCGTCGCCCTCTTCCAGCAATAGCCAGACGTTCTCCAGTTTGAAGTCCTCGTCTACGACGTCATGCCATACGTCCGGGTCAACGTCGGCGAACATCGTGCCGATGCGCTCCACCGCGGCCAGGGCTTCCAGGTCGCCCTCCGGGGTTCGTGGGGGCTCCTCGGGCCAGGGCTCTTGCATCACCGCGTGCCACGCCCGGAAAGCCTCGTACTCGGCCAGGGGCACGATTATGGCCACGGGCCGGCCATCCCGCTCCAGGATCACCGGCTCGTGGGCCATGGTCTCATCGTCCACAGCCAGCGTATACGGCGCTTTTGACTCACGCAGGGTCACCTTTTTCATCGCATCTCACCTCTTGTGCGATTGTAGCAGGCACCGCTGTACCAGTCAAGCCCGGTTGACGCCCTCTGCAAGAGGCTCTCTCAGCTTCCGGGGGTCAGGGTCATCTTCCTGATATCGGGTGTCCGCTCCGGCTCCGGGGTCCAGGCCGGCGGCTCCACCGGCACCAGATACTGCTCAGCCGTCCAGCCGACAAGACCCGTTTTGTCCTGTGCTCGCCACCAGATGACGCCGTCTGCCTCTTCCGGCCCGCCGGTGATCTTGAGGATCTCGCCCTCGGGCAGGATGCGCCAGGTCACATAGTCCTGCCCTGGACCGGACCGGAGGCGTAGACCAAAGGTTCCTGTGCCGACCACTTTGGCATAGACGCCGGCCTGGACCTTGACCGGCAGCGTCGGCGTCGGAAGGATGGCTGTAGCCGGCGGTGATGTGGGGATGGTGGTCGGCGCCTGGCTGACCGCTTTGGTCGGAAGAGGTGCTGTGGTCGCGGTCGGGAGTGGCGTCGCGGTTACGAGTTCAGCAATGACCGTACCCGGTGTTTCCGTCGGGGCCGGCTGGGGGGGAGCGCTGAACCGTGGGTAGAGGAACCAGATAAGAATTGCCAAAGCGATGAGACCCAGGCCGGCGGTTGCCAGAGCGCCGGCGCCTATACTGCTGCCGCCATCCTGTTGCGGCTCGGGGGGTGTGAATTGTTCGTCAGGTTGCGTCGCCATGTGAACCTCCGGTGTGCGGAATTGGGGTGAGCGATTGGTGAATCAGGGTCAATTCTCGTTCATGCGCAACAGTTGCTTACCATCAATGAGCGTGATCGGTTTGCCTTGGGCCCATTCGCGAGCCGGCTCGGAGAAGCCGCCGGTGCTGATCAGGTACGCGCGATCGGCGCCGGCGTTGACCATGGCACCGAAGAGATCGCGCACAACAGGCTCACCCACGTGATTCTTGTAGCGCTTGATCTGGGCGACTGCCGGTGCGCCATCAGGTGTGATGAGCTGTAGATCGATGCCGTGATCGGCGGAGTATCGCGTGTCCCAGACTTTAAAGCCCTGGTCTTTCAAGGTTTGGCCCACGAAGGACTCGAACTTCTTCGGCGGCATCGTATGCAGGTCGGCCAGCGAGTGGGCGATGATGCGTTCCTCGATTTGGCGCCGCCGGCCCATCCACCAATTATAGGCAACGGCGCTCCAACCGGCAACTACGACCAACCCGTGGAGAACAGCGAGCAGCAGTAGCCACGGTGGAGCGCCGACCAGCCATTGCAGACTACGAACCACCTCTCCGCGCACAGCCAGGATCAGGATGGCGGGCACGTAGATGATGAACCAGATCACCGTCAGGCGATGGAGCAGCTTGCGCAGACTGCGTTGATATGGAAGACGGGGCAGGGCTTTCATTCAAGGCTCGCTTTGCTTATCGACGCATTTCCGGTAACGGATGTTCCTTCAGGGTCATGGGTGGGGTTCAGGTACCGATTCCTGGCTCTTCTTGCAGTACCGATCGAACCAACCAACGATGCGTTGGAGCCGATCTACGCGATGCTTTGGCTCTCCCGAGCGGGAAAGTTCGTGCCCTTCGCGGGGGTAGCGGACGAACTGAACCTCGCGGCCCAGCCGGCGCAGCACGGCGAAGAGTTGCTCCGCATCCGAAATTGGCACGCGGTAATCCTGTTCTGAGTGCAAGATGAGTAGTGGCGTGTGAATATTCGGCGCATAGGCCAGCGGCGAGTGGTGGTGGAGTTTGTCAGTGATGGACCACGGGTCGCCGTCAAACTCGACTTCGATGAGTTCGAAGGCGTCGCTGGTTCCGTAGAACGAGGTTAAGTTGTAGACGCCGCGCTGTGTCGCGGCCGCCGCGAAGCGGTCATCGTGGCCAACCAACCAGGTGGTCATGTAGCCGCCATAGGAGCCGCCGGTGACGCACATGCGATCTGGATCGACATAGCCTTGTGAAACCACGTGGTCGATGCCGGCCAGGATGTCCGGACCCTCGGCGTAGCCCCAGTTGTCGTGGATCGCATCCTGGAATGCGTGGCCGTAACCTTCGGAGCCCCGGGGATTGCAGAAGAACACGACATAACCACGAGCTGCGAAAACCTGCCACTCGTGCCACAGTGTCCGAAAATTGGGACCCCACATGACGTGGGGACCTCCGTGGATGTCCACGATCATCGGATATTTGTGGGATGGGTCGAAGTTTGGTGGCTTGACGATCCACCCCTGGATGGCCTGTCCATCGGGCGCAGTGAACCGCACCTCCTCGGGGGTCTGGGTCGCTTTCTCGGCGAGGTAATCGGCGTTGATCTGGGTAAGGGGTTGTTCTGCGCCGGCGGGTGTGCGCAGATACAGGTCCGATGGCGCCGTCGGCGTGCTGGCGACGAAGGCGATGGGCGGATGGTCGCCGCTGGCAGACCAGGCCGGCACGTCGAACATGTCAATCGACCGGGTCCCGTCGAGGATGCGTTCGGGCTCGCTGCTGTTAAGGGCCACGCGGTACAGGTGTGTGTTGCCCTGATCCTCGACGTTGAAGTAGATGACCTGGCTGTCGGGCGACCAGCGGAAATCTTCGATGGGTCGGTCGAGGACCAGGGACAGGTCGCGGGCGTCTGCCGACGTACCGGCGGCCGGCATGACCGCCAGGCGCGGCCCCCAGCCCAGGGGACGCTCCTCGGGCATGCGGGTGTAGGCGATCCAGCGCCCATCCAGTGATGGTCGGGGCGCGAAGTCAGTGAAGCGATCGTCGTGAGAGAGTCGCTCCATCGCGCCGCTGGCGACGTCGATGCGCACCAGGTCCTGGTGAAGGAACAGGCTGTCGGCTTCGGGATCGCGGGCGGTGTGGCTTAGAATGGCCTGACCGTCGGTGGTCCATGCCGGCGGGCCAAAGTCTATGTCACCGTCGGTCAGGCGTCGAGGTTTCCCTTCGTCCTCCTCCGTCTGGACGGAGATCACATAGATGTGGCTGTGCCGGCCATCCAGAAAGGACGTTCCAGAGCGGTAGGGTAGGCGGGTGATGACCCGAGGATCGACGCGTTCCTCCTCTTCGTGCTTCCGCTGTTCTTTCCGGCGTTTCGCCTCCCAGGGATCAGCCGGCGGTTCTTCTTCCTCGCCGGCATCTTCTTTGGCGCGCTCCGCTTCGTGGACTCGGGACAGGAAGGCGATTTGAGAACCGTTGGGGCTCCAGGCCGGCTCGGTAGCGCCGCTGGGCATCGATGTCAGCGGCCGGGCTTCGCCCCCGTCCACCGGAATCAGGTAGATTTGGGGCTTGTCGTCGCTGCGGGTGGACACGAAAGCCAGCGTCTTGCCGTCAGGGCTCCAGCGTGGTGTGTGGTCCTGGTGTGTGCCGGCGGTAAATTGTTTGCATTCACCTTCGGGCGTTGCGAGCCAGATGGCGCGCCGGTCTGTGTTCCTGGTGCGGTCGGGTGTGACACGTACATAAGCGATCCAGGCGCCGTCGGGGCTGATGCGTGGGTCTTCCAGCCACTCGATGTCGTACAGGTCTGCGATGGTTATGAGTTCAGGCACTTTTGATGGGCTCCGGTCGTGAAGTGTTGGGCGAGAAGTCGGGTGGTAAGTGGCAGCGGTCGATGTCGGTGTTGTGCCAGCGGGCGGTCTCGAGGCCACGCGCGTGGCGTAGGTCGGCCCACCAGAGGGTGGCGTTATCCAGGATGGCGTCGGTCAGGTCTGCGCCGGCCAGGTCGGCACCGATGAGGATGGCGTCGGTCAGGTCTGCGCCGGCAAGGTTCGTGTGGTGAAGCCTGGCTTCCTGGAGGTGGGTGCCGGCCAGGTTCGCCCGGGTCAGATCGGCGGCAGTCGCGTCGCAGCCGGTCATCCATGCGCGCACGAGCCGTGCGCCGGCCAGCCGGGCTTCCGCCAGTTGAGCGTCGTTCAGGAAAGCGCGGGACAGGTCGGTCTGGGTGAGGTTCGCATCTTGCAGGTTCGTTCCACGCAGGGTCGTGCCGGCCAGGGTCGCGCTGGCGAGATTCGCGTCGCTCAGGTTGGCCAGGTCGAGTTGTGTGCCGATCAGGTCAGCGCCGGCCAGGTCGATGCCGGCCAGGTCGGCGCCCTTCAGGTTCAGGCCGCGCAAGGGGTCGTGCCGGCCGCGCTCGGCCCAGTGCCGCACGCGGTGCAGGTGGTGTTGATTGTAGTTGACTTTGGCGGTCGGCATTGTGGCTCTCCCCCTACCCTACTTTTTTCGCATCGCGGCAAAAGTGACACTTACTGCTCGCCACGGATTGTCAAATCCGTCGCCCGGCGGCTGGATCGTCAGATCCAGCCGGAGCGAGGTGCAACTTTTACCCTAATGCCTTTTTTCGTCGGACGGCGCTTTCGGCCAGAATACATAGAATCTCGTACATCATTGTGGCGCCGACGAGTGCAGTGTTCCCCGAAGGGTCGAAAGGCGGCGACACTTCGACCACATCGCCACCGATCAGGTCTAGGCCGCGTAGGCCTCGCAACAACGTCTGTGCCTCGATAGTGGTCATTCCACCAACCTCTGGTGTCCCCGTGCCGGGTGCGAATGCCGGGTCGAGGCTGTCTACATCAAAGGAGATATAGGTAGGGCCATCCCCCACCACACGTCGTGCCTCGGCGATCACTGCCTCCACACCCAGCTTGGCAAACTCCTCCATGAAGATGACGCGCATGCCAGATTCCAGAGAGAAATCCCACCCTTCCTCTGAGTTCTGGGTACCACGGATGCCGATCTGCACCGTCCGTTTGGGATCAAGAAATCCCTCCTCGACAGCTCGTCGGAATGGTGTGCCATGGGTGAACTTAGAGCCCAGTTCCTCGTCGCAGGTGTCGGTGTGAGCGTCGATATGCACCATGCCAACAGGCCTATCTGCAGCAATGGCGCGTAAAATTGGCAGGCTGATCGAATGGTCGCCCCCAGCACTCAGTGGCACCGTGCCGGCAGCGTGTACTTTGCGATAAAACTCCGTAATATCGGCGTGGCTTGCCTCGATCTGAAAGACGTTGGTAATTGGAACGTCGCCCACGTCAGCGACACGGCAGAGCTTGTACGGGTTAACCCTGGTGACATGATGAATGGTACGTATCAGGTTCGACATGTTGCGGATCTCGCGTGGCCCGTGACGCTGGCCGGGCCGGTTTTCTACGCCGCCATCGAAAGGCACACCGATGAGTGCAATATCCAACTTGGATGGGTCGCGAACGAGCGGCGTGCGCATGAAGGTCGCAACGCCGGTGTAGCGCGGTGCGAACATAGGACCGCAGGTAAATCCATCTTCCATGTTATTGACTTCCCCTCAGACGCTATTCCAACGTCTCCATGTACAACACGATCGTCACCAGCTTCACCAGGTCCGGGTCGTTCAGCACGGTGTTGCTGGTCGCCACGATGCGCCCGCTTTCGGGATCGCCCCGGTAAACGCGAGTCCCCTGGAAGGTAAACAGAGCCGGCGCTTCAGGGTCTGGCCCAAAGTAGATGGTGCTGTCCCGCTGGATGAACTGCGCCGGCCCGGTCGGGCTGCCGGCCAGGACCTGACTGCCGTCAAATTGGTAGAGCAACGGGCCGGCCGTTCCGCTACCCGAATAGACCTGCTTCTGATCCAGGGTCAGGAATGCATCGTGCAGGTCATTGCCGCGATATACCCGGCCGGCCACAATGGTGAAAGCCGGCTCCCCGGCGATCTCTGGACCCAGGTACAGGCGTATGCGCCGACCGGATGATATGTTGGGGGGCGTAGTTACCGGTATGCCCAGGATGACACTGGCGTGCAATCCGACGACACGCTGCGTGCCGCTTCGCCCGGCCCACAGGCCGAGGCCGGCGCACGCAACCATCACGGCGACCACGATCAATCCGATGATCAGGAGTTCGCGAATTTTCATATCTACATCCCCGTGGGTAGATCGATGAAGGTGGTTTCGAGCCTGAATTGATGCTCAAGGTGACGCGCCAGGGCCTTCAGCCCCACCGTCTCGGTGGCGTAATGGCCGGCGAACACGACGTTCAGCCTGTACTCCTCGGCCGCATGGGCGTGGCTGTGATTCGTCTCGCCCGTCAGGTACAGGTCGAGGCCGGCCCTGGCTGCCTGGTCGATCATGCTTGCCGCTCCGCCGGAAACGATGCCGATGGATCGAATCGTCGCCGGCCCATGTGCCTGCACCACGCAGTGCGTGTCGAGTCGGGCGTTCGCCAGATCCACAAAAGCCTGGCGACTGACTGGGCCGCTCGGGGGCCGGCCAGCGACACCGATCGGCGCTCCGTGGTGTTCACCAAACGGGCCGGTGATTTCCAGATCCAGGATGCGGGCCAGCTCCACGTTGTTGCCGACCTCCTCATGCGCGTCCAGCGGCAGGTGCGCTGCGTACAGACCAACATTGCCTTCGATGAGCGTCTTGACGCGCTTGAAGAGCGGTCCGGTCAGGACCTGTTCATTGCCCCAAAAGAGCCCATGATGAACGACGAGGAGATCGGCGTCCAGATCGACAGCCCGTTCAAAGCCGGCCAGGGAACAGTCCACCGCGAAGGCAACCCGCCGAACTTCCGCCGGTCCTTCAACCTGCAGCCCGTTCTTTGACCTGTCCTCAATCTCGTCGATCTTCAGGTATTCGTCCAGGTAGCTCGTCAGGTCGTTAAGGTCCATGGTATCTCCCGCTTCATTAGATTGGTCTGTTGCTGTATCATACGCGGTTCTTGCCGGCGGGTTGCAATTTGCCCATTGCGAATCGAGGTTAAGGATATTGAAAGTATACCACCCGTTCCATCGCTTGCAAAATGATCAAATTCGGAGTACAATAGATTCAACCTACCAAGACTCCCCCCTGGTCAGGTGTAGGATGTCGTGCTTCATCGTCGCAATCGAAGTTGTCCTGCTTCCCTGCCCCGTCCTGCCCCACAATTTCAAGGAGTTCTTCTTCACGTGTCAGTTTCTTGTGTCACATCCACACCTCGTCTACGGTGCAGGAGGTTATCACCATGGTAAAGAGACCCGTCATCAAGAGCCGAAGTTTCAGTGTGATTCTCATTCTGAGTCTGGTTGTGGCCTTCGTCGGGTTGAGTCTGCTGCCGGCTGGGGCACAGGCCATCGAGGTGTCCATTCCAGACATCCAGCGAACGGACAACCCGGCCGGCGATTCGCCACTCCTCGGCCAGGTTGTGGCGGTCGATGGCGTTGTGACCGCACTTGACTCGCGGGACGGGGGCCTGAACGGGTATTTCATCCAGGAACCCGAGGGCGGCCCCTGGACCGGCGTGTATGTTGCCGACTCCAGCGGAAACCGGCCGGCCATTGGCGACATGGTACGCGTCATCGGCCGGGTGGACGAGATGCTTGGCCTGACGGTCGTCACGAACCTTGAGGAGTTCACCGTTGTCAGCAATGGTAACCCATTGCCGGCTGCTCAGGGTGTGACCGCAAACGTGCTACAGACGGATGGCGAGCCGTGGGAAAGTGTGTGGGTTGCTGTCCATGGAGCCACCGTCATCAGTGAGAACCCGGATGCCCCGGATGACTTTGGTGAATGGTTGATTGCCGATGCCACACGCGGCTCGGTTCGCGTAGGACATACCCTAGGCGACTACGACTACAGGCCGATGGACGGCGATGTGTTGGTGATGGTCCGCGGCGTGGTTGACTTCTCGTCCAACGCATTCAAGCTGGAACCGACCGGTTCGGCCGACATCCTTGAGCAGCGAGACTACACCACCATCTATGAGATACAGGCAGTGCCGAAGGATGCCGAGAGTGACGCATCGCCGCTCAACGGGGAGCGAGTGACGACGGCCGGTGTCGTTACTGGCGTCTTCTTCCCGCCTGAGGGCGGCGTCCGCTACGCCCTCGAAGATGTACGCGGCGGCGAGTGGAGCGGTGTGTGGGTAAACCAGGCGGCCGGCGAGGCCCCGAGACGCGGGTCTCACGTCGAACTGACCGGCACGGTCCGCGAGTTCTTTGGCCGGACAGAGCTGTTCGATGTGGACCCTGACAGCATCGTCGTTCACAGCGCCAACAATGTGTTGCCGGCGGCGGCCGAGATCCACACCATCGACATCGCCACCGGCCGGCCCAGCGCCGAATCTTACGAGGGTGTCCTGATCCACGTCGGGCCGGTCACGGTGACAAACGCCAATCCCGATGCTCCCGACGATTTCGGCGAGTGGCTCATCGCCGACTGGACCGGTGCCAGCATCCGGGTGGATGATCTGGGCGGCTACGAGTACACGCCCGTGGAGGCGGACGAACTGGCCTTCGTTCAAGGGCCGGTTGACTTCACCTTCAATCAGTTCAAGATACAGCCTCGGGATGACAATGACATTGGCACCTCGGCCGTGACCATTGGTCAGGCTCGCGAAAGGCCGCCCGGCGAGGAGGTATCCTTGCAGGGCGTGGTCACAGTCCCCAGCGGGCTGCTGGATGCCGGCTTTGCCATCCAGGATGGCAGCGGCGGCATCTACGTGTTCCACCCGGACGGTTTCAGTGAGCCACTGGACCTGGGCGATGTGGTTGACGTAACAGGGAGGCTGGCCAACGCCAATGGCCGGCTCCAGGTGGTGCCGACCGATCCGGCCACAGACGTTCAGGTTACAGGTCTGGCGCCCCTGCCGCCGCCGCTCCCGTGGCAGACCGGCCAGATCGGTGAAGCATCAGAGGGCTGGTTGGTCATGGTTGGGGGGACTGTAACGAAGAAGGAGGCAGATCGCCTGGTGCTGGATGATGGCTCTGGTCCCATCGACGTCATCATCGCGGCCGGCACGGGGATCGACCTGGCGGACGTGGCCGTGGGTCAGGAGGCGACCATTGTGGGACTGAGTAGCCAGTTCGACGAAGCGCCCTTCGAGGGCGGCTATCGGGTCCTCCCGCGCTTCCAGGCCGATGTGAACCCCAGCGGGCCGGCCGTTCTGACGCCGACGCCGTCACCGACCGCCACCCCTGTGCCGCCGGCCGCATACACCGTGCCGTTACCGACGCTCTTCAAGAATCAAGCTGGATGTACGTCGGTATACACGCTAATCAACATGGGCGATACTGTGGCCACGGTCTCGCATGAGTTGGTTGATGCCGAAGACAACGTCTACTCGCTGGTCGATACGATTGAGGCTGGCGGAGAGAAAATCTACGACCTGGCGACGGTCGTTTTCGACCCTCCGCTGCCGGATGGCTTCAGCGGGTCCGGAACTATTCAGTCGGATCAGCCGCTGACGGCCAGCGTCCAGGTGTGTCCTGGCGGCAGCGTGACATCGGTCGTGGTCAGTCCAGATACGCGCACGATTGAGCAGGGAGGTGTCACATCGACGGCCATTCGGGTGCTGGGCGTCGCCGGCCTGTATGGCGCAGAGATCCATCTGGAGTTCGATCCCAACATCGTCCAGGTCGTCGATGCGGACGCGGATCGGCCTGGCGTACAGGTGCTGCCCGGGCCGGTGTTTACCGATCGCAATCACTACGTCGCTGCGAATCGGGCGGACAACGTGGCCGGCACCATCGACTTCGCGGCCTCCCTGCTGAACCCGGAGCCGCCGGTTGATGGGAGTGGCGACCTGGCGACGATCAGATGGCGAGGTGTGGCCCCTGGTTCTACCACGGTACACCTGGCCGATGTCAGTCTGTCCGACCAGGCGGGGCAGTTGCTGGCGGTGAGGTTGGAAGATGGCAACATCAGCGTGGTGCCGGCTACCGTTACTGTGACCCCTACGCCGTCAGCGACAGCGACGCCCACTTTCACACCGACGCCCGAGGTCGTTGCAACCCCGACGTGTGACGGGGGCCTATGTGGCGGGGCGTTGGCCGTGCGAGCGTTCTACGATTTTCGGTGTGATGGCAGCTTCAACGCCGGCGTCGATCATGGGGTTGGTGGTGCCCGGTTGACGCTGGCGTACGACAACGGTGCCCGGGTCATCGCCAGGACCTCCGATCAGGGCTATGCCTATTTCAATGGCGTCAATCTGCCGGATAGCACGACAGCCACCCTCACCGTTGAGTGGCCGACTCTGGCTGATGCCACGTTGGCGGCGTGCCCCAGCAGCCGGGAGGTCGTCACGCTGACGGCCGAGGACTTCAACTTTGGCTCGCGGATGGTGGACTTCCGGGCGGCCAAAACCCGGTAGCAAGCATATCACCTGACGAAGCGTGGTCTCAAGCCGACAGGAGCTCAGCAACTCCTCACGGATAGAAAGGAACACGGATACAAGTTAACTTTTTCTGTTTTCATCCGTGTTTCCTTACTATCCGTGAGGACAGCAAAAGAAAAAGCCGGCAGATGGAGTTCTGCCGGCTTTTCCCTTGATGATAACTGATTTGGATGAGACCAGACTCGGGTTGCCCATCCCCAAGCCCGACTAAGAGGTTCGTCACCGTTTTCTCATTGTTCTTCGATTCTCATTATACAACATGAGCGTCACAGTTGTGTCAACAATCCATCAAAGTTACGTGAATTTCGCGTCAAATTCAAATCGGTGCCCGGGTCCTTGACGGGGTTTGTCGCGTGGAGTATGATTGTAATGGAGGTGAACGAGCATGGAAAAGGCAAAGACAGATGTTCAGACGATCCGAGAGCGACGAAACGAAGTGCGAACCGCCGGCAGGGAACTGGCGCGGAGTTTGTGGCGGCTTGGGTTAGTCGTCACATCCTCACCGTTGCGCTTGCTGCCGGAAGAAACCCGGCAGCACCTACGATCTGCCGGCCGTGAAGCCGTGCGGGCCGGCATTGCGTTGAATCGTGGCGCGCTGGAGGCTTCCGAAAAGGCTCTGGAAAACGTCCAGACCCATCTCGACGAGCTCGAGGAGAAAGTCACCGAGGCTGAGTGAGGTGATATAGCATCCAGTAGATGATCCAGCCAGTAGCGGCGACGTATAGCCACGTGGGCAGGGTGATGCGGGCAATGCGGCGATGCCGGCGAAAGTCCTGCTTGAGAGCGAAATAGAGCGTCACCAGCGCCATCGGGCCTACCAGAGCTGCCAACACCGTATGTGATCCCAGAATCCCCAGATAGGCCACCCGAATCCAGCCACTCCCGCCGAACAGCTTCCCGCCGAACAGCAGCGTCCGGGTCACATACACTACCAGAAACAACGCTGCGAAGACGGTCGCCGTGATCATAGACCGCCTGTGATTTCGGACATCGCGTTGTCTCCGAATGAAGTAGAAGCCAGTCAACAGGAACACGCCGCTGGTGAGGATCAGGCCGGCGTTCAGTGCAGGGAGTACCTTCACGAGTTCAGTCATGGCTGTAATTCTAGACTGGGTTGTCGTTGCTGGTCAAGAGGGCTTTGGACATATTTCTGACCGACGTTGAACCGTATTCGGACCTGATGGAAGTATACTCAAAGTGGTGGCTGACTGAGGAGGCGAGCGATGGAGCGACGGCGGGTGAAGGACTGGATGACGCCGAGCCCCATCACTGTAGCAGAAGGAGTAGGGGATGATCGATCGAATCCTGATCCCGTTGGATGGATCTGATCTGGCAGAACAAGCGTTGCCACACGGCGTGCTACAGGCTCGCAGGTTTGGAGCACACATTTTCCTGCTCCGTGTTGTGGAACCGATTCCGCCGGCGGCGGCTGAGTGGGCGGTGCCGCCTGACCTGGAAGCGATTCAAGAGGGTGCTGCGTCCTATCTGGCCGGGATTGTGAAGCCGCTTGTCAAACAAGGTCTGCGGGTAGATTACTGCGTCCGCATGGGGCCGCCGGCCGAGACGATTCTCGCTTTTGCCAGGGCAGAAGGCGTTAACCTGATCGCCATGTCCACACATGGGCGTAGCGGCATTGGCCGGTGGGTGTACGGCAGTGTGGCTGATAAGGTGCTGCGAGGCGCGGGTACGCCGGTTTTTCTGATTCGAGCATCGGAATCGACGCCGCCGGTGGAGGTGCCAGGCTATCGGCGGCTGCTGGTGCCGCTCGATGGGTCTGAACTGGCAGAGCTTGCGCTCCCCTATGCCGAAACGTGGGCCAGAACTTTCCACTCCGAAGTGATCCTGCTGCGTGTTCCGACGCTGCCGGCCTACGTCTCCCTGGGGCCGGATGCCTCGATGTTGGTCCCTTCGCTGCTCAGCGAAGCCTACGACGACGCGGACACATATCTCGCGAACATGGTGCGCAAGCTGAAAGCGAAGGGGCTGGCGGTCCACAAAGCTGCTGTGGAGCCAGGGGCCATCGCAGATACCATCGTTGACTACGCCCATGATGCCGGCGTGGATTGCATTGTGATGAGTACCCATGGCCGCAGTGGGCTTGGGCGCTGGGTGTATGGCAGCGTGGCTGACCGCGTTTTGCGCGGTTCAGGGGTCCCCGTGCTGCTGGTTCGCGCGCCCAAGGGGACCAGTAATCAGTAACCAGTGATCAGTAAATGGCTCCTGACCACTGATCACTGGTTACTGATCACTGATCACTGATTACTGGATGACAGGAGGAGGGAGAATGACATCGCATAAGGTTCTTGTCCCGCTGGATGGCTCGGATTTCAGCCGGCAGATTCTGCCCCACGTACGCAGCTTTCTCGATCCTGCGGAGAATGAGCTGATCTTGCTGCGCGTGGGGTCTCCTCCCGAAAGCATCCGTGGTGCGCCTCCGAGGCCTGCCACGGCCGAGGTGTCGCTGCCGCTGTATGAATCGGAAAGAGATGCGGAACTCGCTGAACATCCGATTTATACCAGTCAGTCACGGGAAAGCCTGCAAGCTTCGCTCGCAGACGAGCTTCAGACAGATCTGACGCGTCTGGAGGATGCCGGCTACAGTGTTAGCGTGGCCATCAGGTTGGGCGACGCGGCGCAGGAGATTATCGACTTTGTCGAAGAGGCGGGTGTAGACCTGGTCACGATGACCACTCATGGTCGGAAGGGCGTAAGCCGTCTCCTGTTCGGGAGTGTGGCGGAACGCGTGCTGCGAAGCCTGTCGGTTCCGGTCATGTTGGTACGCCCAATTGAGGAACCTGTCGCCATGCAAGTTCCGGGTCAGGTCCTGGCTGCGCGGCTGGCTCAGGAAAAGCCCTTGCGCATGGTGGTGGCGACTGATGGATCGCCCTTTGCTGAGTCGGTCACTGCCTTTGCCGGCGACCTGGCGCGGGCATTGAATGCTGAGGTGACGCTGCTGGTCGCCGTACGCGAGAAGGAAGAACGGTTTCGCGGCCAGGAGGTTCTGGACGAGGCCCGCGATCTGCTGGGGGAGATGGATCCGGTGCCCGAGTCCGTCTTGTTGGTTGGATTTGCGGACGAGGTTATCACGCAATACCTGGCGGAGATGCCGGCCGACCTACTGATCATCGGGGCCTTCGGCGACCGCGGCACGAGCCGTTTCCTCATCGGCACGACAGCCCAGCGCCTGGTGCACAATGCGCCATCGTCGGTGTTGGTGGTGAAGGGCCAACGGCCGGCATTCAGCAAGATACTCGCCTGCACAGCCATTGGTGACGAGGTGGTTGTGGATGTTGCGGGCCGGCTGGCGAAAGCGCTCGGCGCGGAAATGCAGCTTTTGCATGTGGTTCCGCCCACTGCGGCCATGTACCTGGCTTTGCCGGATGCGATCAATATTCCACTCAACGAGCTGTTAAGCCAGGACACACCCCTGGCGCGACATCTGAAAACATGCGTCGCCAGGCTGAAGGCCCTGAGCCTCGACGGACGGGCGGTTAAGGTACGGCGTGGCGCGGTGCCGGACACGATCTTTCAGGAGGCTCGCGCCGGGGCATTTGATCTGATTGTAGTGGGCAGTCGGGCCGGCGCGATCAAGGACCCATACTTCGCTACAAGCATTGCCGACCGTGTTGTTAAGCATGCGCATCGGCCAGTGCTGGTCGTTCGGACAACGGAGCAGTAGCCCCTCATTACCCGGCTATTGGCTGAATATTGCTCAATGCTCTGGGAAGGGCAAGATGGCTAGGTGGCAAGATGGCTGGATGGCTAGGTGGCAAGATGGCTGGGCAGTACTGTGTGAACTATCTAGCTGTCCAGCCATCCAGTGTTTTCACGGAGTCCCGTAGGGGTATGTTGACTGATCACTGGCAGGTATCTGGCTGATGCAACTGAATCCATCGGATGTCGAAGCTTATCTCACACGTTTGCTTGGGACTGATGTTCGCGTTCTGGCGCTTGAGCCGCTGAACGGTGGCGCGGTGACCGCCGTTGGGGAGAACGAGGGCCGAGAGAAATCGCTGAAAACGTATGGCTACGGGCAGCCGGTTCTGGTCCGCTATCGGGTTGCCGGCCATGATCGCCGGGCGGTGTTGCGAACCATGGCGCCGAACCCGTTCGGCCATGAACGTCGGGCCGACCGGGCGGCCGCCCTCCTGCTGAGCTACGATACCTTCAACGATCTGCCCCGGCACGTCCGTGCGATGGACGTGGGCGTGCTGATGCCAGGCGACCGGCCAATGTCCCTGGGAGGCGGCGGCGAGTTCTTCCTGTTGACGGACTACATCGCTGGAGAGCTCTACGCGCGCGATCTGGAGCGACTGCGGGATACCGGCGCGCTCACGGAGTTGGACGTGCGCCGGGCGTGCCGGCTGGCGGAGTACCTGGCGGAGATCCACGCCGTCAAGCATGACGATCCGGTCCTCTACCGGCGGCGAACGCGCGATCTGATCGGGGCTGGCGAGGGGATCATGGGGCTCACGGACAGCTATCCTCCCGATTTCCCTCTGGCCAATACGGGGTGGCTGGAGCGAATCGAGCAGGCGTGTGTGAGCTGGCGGTGGCGTTTGAATCGGAAGACGCATCGGCTGTCCCGGGTTCATGGCGATTTCCATCCGTTCAACGTACTGTTTGGTGATACCTCTGCGGCGGATGCCGCCTCGCCGGCGGGCTCAGGTGATGCGCTGGAGTTCTGGCTGTTGGATCGCAGCCGGGGCGCATGGGGCGAACCGGGCGACGATGTCAGTTGCATGGCTGTCAACTACTTGTTCTTCTCGTTGCAGCGTTCGGGAGCGTTGGCCCCGCCGTTTCAGGAGTTGTGGGATGTCTTCTGGCGCACATATCTGGAGCTAACCGGTGATCGAGAGGTGCTCTCTGTGGTAGCGCCGTTTTTCGCCTGGCGGGCTCTCGTGGTGGCCAGCCCAATGTGGTACAACGTCTCCGATGCCGTGCGCATGGCGTTGTTTCGCTTCATCGAGAATGTCCTGAGTGAGGATGTTTTTGATCCGATGAGAGTGAATGAGTACGTGACGTGAAACGTAAAACGTGAGGGCCAGTTCATATAGGAATCCTCACGTTTCACGTTCACCGTGCAGTGGCAAGGTTGATAGGCTGTGTTGGACAAACGAGGTTGGACGCTGTGGTTGACTGGACTGCCGGCCTCTGGCAAGACAACCCTGGCGCGGGCACTGCGACGGCGGCTGGCTGCGCTGGGTATCGATGTGGTTGTCCTCGACTCCGACGAGATTCGGCCAATCCTGACGCCCAACCCGACCTACACGGATGAAGAACGGGATCGTTTCTACGCGGGCCTGGTGGACCTGGCGGACGTGCTGACTCGCCACGGAGTCAACGTGATCATCGCTGCGACGGGAAGCTGGCGCATCTATCGCCGGGCTGCGCGGGAGCGCCTTTCCCCGTTTGCCGTGGTCTGGGTGCGTTGTCCCATCGCCGTTTGTCGTGCCAGGGACCCGAAGGGCTTGTACGCCCGGTCAGATGCCGGCGCGATTGATAAGCTGCCAGGTGTCGGTACGCCATACGAACCGCCCCAGGAGCCGGCGGTCATCGTGGACACTGACCGTCTCACACTCGAGGAGTCAGCCGACCGGGTGTTGGCCGGCGTTCCGTTTCTGACATACTTAGAGGAGTCATAAAGATGTACCGAAAAGTATTGATACCCCTGGACGGCTCACCCTTTGCTGAGCGGGTCCTATCTCATGTCCAACGGTTGATCTCGCCGCAAAAGACGGAACTGATTTTGCTGCGTGTCGTTGAGCCATATCAGTCCATCGTCTCTCCTGAAACCATAGCGACCCTGGATGCTGCCAGCATCACCAGTTTGCAGGAATATGCTGATGGCTACCTGGAACAGATGAAAGGAGAACTGCGTGGGATGGGCCTGCGTGCTCACACCCAGGTAGCCGGCGGTGATGTGGCCTCGGCCATCTGCGACGTTGCCGACGCGCAGGAGGTTGATCTCATTGCCATGACGACCCATGGCCGATCGGGAGCGGGACGCTGGACGTTCGGGAGTGTCGCGGCCCGCGTGCTTCGCACGGCCAACCAACCGGTGTTTCTGGTTCGCGCAGCGGCCGAAATGCCTTCAGGTGGTGCCATCCGCAGAATTCTGGTGCCGCTGGACGGTTCGGAGCTGGCGGAACGGGCGCTTCCGCACGCGCAGGCCCTGGCCAGGGACAAGGGGGCTGAAATCCTGCTGCTCCAGGCAATTGAGCCTCTGGCAGATTGGGAGGTGGCGGCGCTCTTTGCGAGCTGGGAATCGCCCGATGCCGTGTATGTGCACCGGCAAACTGCCGCTGAGCGTTATCTGGAAAGAGTGCAGCAAGATCTGCGAGTGGCCGGCGTGCCCGGCAGCATCCTGGTTGATGAGGGTCGCGCTGCCGACCTGATCCTCGACACGGTTGAGGCGGAGGATGTTGACATGGTTGTGATGAGCACGCATGGCCGGTCAGGGCTGGCTCGTTGGGTGTACGGCAGCGTCGCCGACAAGGTGTTGCACAATGCGATCTGCCCTCTACTCTTGATCAGGGCCATGCCTGGGAGCAGTGATCAGCGATCAGTGATCAGTCAACATGCCCCTACGGGGCTCCATGAAGCATAAAAATTGACGATAACCCATTTTTAGAGTAGTGATCAGTAAACAGTAAACAGTAAGCAGTGACCAGGAACTGATCACTGAAATGAGAGGAGGTCGATGATGAATTTTGGGGTTCCAAAGGAGATACGCCCCCTGGAGTATCGGGTCGGCCTGACACCGGCCAGCGTTCATGCGCTTGTGGGCGCTGGCCATCAGGTGTTCATTGAGCAGGGCGCCGGTCTCAGTGCCGGCTTTCGAGATCGCGACTACCAGGCTGTCGGCGGAAACATCGTGTATAGCGCGGCCGAAGCCTACGGCCGGGCTGATGTAGTTGTGAAAGTGACCCGGCCGACGGAGGCAGAGTATCAGCGGTTTCGGACCGGCCAGGTGCTCATGGCTTTTCTGCACGCGGCTGTGGCTTCGCCAGACCTGTTGCAGGCGCTGCGTGAGCGACGACTTACGGCGATTGCCTATGAAACGATTGAGGCAGAGGATGGCACGCTACCGGTGTTGTTGCCCACCAGCGAGGTAGCCGGCCGCATGGCGCCCATCATCGCCGGCCAGTTGCTGGAGAGCGTGGACGGCGGGCGTGGCATTCTCCTGAGTGGCATCCCGGGCGTGCCGCCGGCGGCAGTCGTGATCCTGGGAGCCGGGGTTCTGGGGACCAACGCAGCGCGAACCTTCCTCGGTGTGGGTGCGGAGGTGACCGTGCTGGATAAGGACCTGAGAGCCCTCCAGCGGTTGGACAACGAGCTCCAGGGACATGCCGGCACCATGCTGGCCAATCCATACAACATCACCAAAGCGGTTGCCTTCGCCGATGTCCTGGTGGGTGCAGTCGCGGTGCCGGGTAAACGCGCCCCGGTACTGGTCAGTCGATCCATGGTGCGATCGATGCAACCACGCGCGGTGATCATTGATTTCGCCATCGACATGGGCGGCTGTGTTGAAACCAGCCGGCCCACAAACCACATCAATCCGGCTTATATCGAGGAGGGCGTGGTACACTATTGCGTGCCCAATGTTCCGGCCCGCGTAGCCCGGACCGCCAGCTACGCGCTGGCCAATGCAACCTTACCATATCTGCTGGATATCGGCCGGCAGGGAATTCATCTGGCGCTTGACACGCACGATGATCTTCGGCGGGGTGTGAACGTATTCGAAGGGCGACTGGCGCATCCGGGGTTGGCCACTGCGCTGGGGCGCGAAGTCGAGGTGGAGATATGACCTGGCAGCACGTTTATCGTAGCAAAGTCGTCGATGCGGAGAGTGCTGTTGCGGCCGTCGAATCCGGTAGTCAGGTATACATCGGTGGTGGGGCAGGGGTTCCCCAGACGTTGGTGAACGCCCTGGTAAACCGGGCCGCGGAGTTGAGAGATGTGCAGTTAGTCCACGTGCTGCATTTCGGCAAAGCCGTCTACGTGGAGCCCCAATACGAGGGTGTTTTCCGAGCCAATACTTTGTTTATTGGCTCCAATGTCCGAAAGGCCGTTCAGGCCGGCCGGGCCGATTTTACGCCCGTCTTCTTGAGCGAGATTCCAGGCTTGTTCAGAGACGGCACGTTGCCGCTGGACGTCGCATTGGTCCAGTTGTCACCACCCGATGAGCATGGCTTCTGTTCTTTTGGTGTGGAGGTCGGGTGCACGAAGCCGGCGGCCGAGAGCGCGCGAACCATCATCGCCGAGGTGAATCAGCAGATGCCGCGCACGTTGGGCGACAGCTTCATCCACGTCAGGAACGTGGACGCGTTCGTTGAAACGGACTATCCGATCCCCGAAGCTCCCCAGGGCGGGGCCAGCCCCGTGCATCAGCGCATCGGTGAGATTGTCGCCGAGATGATCCCCGATGGTGCTACGCTGCAACTGGGGATTGGCAGCATTCCGGATGCAGTGCTGGCGAACGTGAAGGACAAGAAAGACCTGGGAATCCACACCGAGTTGTTCTCTGACGGTGTGGTGGAGTTGGTAGAGGCCGGCATCATCACCGGGGCTCGCAAGACCCTTCACCCGGGGAAAGTGGTAGCCGGTTTCCTGTTCGGGTCTCAGGCCCTGTACGACTTTGTACAGGACAATCCCATCATCGAGATGCACCCCACGGACTATGTCAACGACCCGTTCATCATCGCCCAACACGACAATATGATCAGTATCAACAGCGCTATCGAGGTGGATCTCACCGGGCAGGTAGCTGCGGATTCTATCGGGCCACGTTTCTACAGTGGGGTTGGCGGACAGGTGGACTTTGTTCGAGGGGCGGCGCGGTCGAAGGGTGGAAAGCCAATCATCGCTCTGCCATCGACTGCCAGGGGCGGGGAACTCTCCCGCATCGTCGGGCAACTCAAGCCGGGGGCCGGCGTCACCACCAGCCGCAACGACGTGCACTATGTGGTGACGGAGCACGGTGTTGCGGACCTGTACGCCAGGACCATTCGCGAGCGAGCGCAAGCGCTCATCCGCATTGCGGATCCAGCCTTTCGCGAGGATCTGACGCGCCAGGCCCGCGATCTGCACTACCTGTGAGCGATAGCGATAGTGATAGCGATCTGCTCGCTATCGCTATCACTTTGGACCATTTTCTGACCTTACAATGACGGAGATTTGACTCAGTGATGGTAAACTAGAGGGTGCGTCCTGGTCTTCGAGCGTGCGTAGGAGGCACGATGGTAGGTCTCTCCGTCGAGGAACAGTTAGAAGTACTCCACCGGCAGATTCAAGAGCGGGCTCTGCGTCTGGCTGACCTAGAGGTGATCATCCATGACTACCGCCGTGAGCGACAACAGCTTCTGGAGGAGATTGTTGAGCTGAAGCAGCAGTTCTGGGATCTCATGGGAGGCCAGGATGAGGTGAAGCGTGAAACGTGAAACGTGAGGATCGGTCCATGTGGAAAATCTCACGTTTCGCGTTTCACGAGATCGGGTTGCTCTGCCTGTTGGATAGGACCTGCCATGCACAGGGTGGGTCTTCAGGCTCCTGGCAGGTCCAGCTTGAATCCGTAGCCGCGCACCACAACTACGTATTGATGGCGTTCGTCAATCTCTGCCAGCCGGCCTCGCAGCCGGCGTACCAGGGCGTCTATCGCCGCGTCTGAAACCCCCTCGCTGGCCACGTCCGGCCACACCGTTGCGACAATCTCATCTCGAGAATAAGCCCGACCGGGTTGCCTGCTCATCAGTTCGAGTAGCGCGAACTGTGCCGGCGACAGGGGCGGGTCCAACTCCTGTCCCCGAACCCAGACTCTCCGTTGGGCCGTATCCAGACGAATGGGCTCCGCCAGGCCGGCGCTGCGGATGGGCGCAGTGGCACCGGCATCCACGAAGGTGAAATCGAAATTCGGCGGGATACGGATGCGATCTCCGTCTTGTAGCGGCTCGGCCCCGGTGAGCCGGCGGCCGTTCAGAAATGTCCCGTTTTTGCTGCCCCTGTCTTCCAGCAGGTAGTGGCCGGCTTCCCGCCGGATTGCAGCGTGCTGACGAGAAACTTCGCGACTGTCCAGGACGATCTCATTGGCGTGCCAACGGCCGATGGCTGTGATCGGCCTGTCCAGCTCCCAGCGCCGGCTCTCCCCGGAAGCGAGTTTCAGGACTAACAAAGCCGCTTCCTGTTCCATGCGTTCTCCTCCTCATTGCGCTTGACAGGCGTCTTTGATTAAGCTAAGCTATTCTTTGTTATGCCGCTATCACCGGGTACCGTGCTTCGATCGCGCTACGAAGTCTCCGAGGTCATCGGCCAGGGAGGGATGGGACGGGTGTATTTGGCCCGCGACCTGCGCCTCGAAGGCCGGCGTTGTGCGATTAAGGAGGTGCTGCCGCTGCCCCGTACCCCTTCGTCCGTCTCAACGGCCGAGATGGCACGTGAGCAGTTTCGCCGCGAGGCGCGCGTCCTGGCGCAGTTAGATCATCCGAACCTGCCGAAGGTTTCCGATTACTTCTCCATCGAAGAGCGCGACTATCTGGTGATGGACTTTGTGGCCGGCCAGGACCTCAAGGCGATTGTCGCCGATACACGGCGGCGTGGCCGATTTCTCCCCGAGAACCAGGTGCTCTTGTGGGCCGATCAGTTGTGCGATGTACTTACGTATCTCCACAACCAGGAGCCACCGGTGGTGCATCGGGATGTGAAGCCGGCCAACATCAAGCTCACGCCGGCGGGCCAGATTAAGCTGGTCGATTTTGGCCTGGTGAAGTCCATGGACCCCGAAAACCTGGAGACCGTCACTGTGGTCCGAGGGGTTGGATCGCTGGCCTACACACCGATCGAGCAGTTCAGTGCTGAGCCGGGCTACACGGATGTTCGTTCTGACATCTACAGCCTGGGGGCGACGTTGTACCATCTTCTAACGGGACAGGCGCCGCCTACGGCTCAGGCGCACTTTCTGCGGCCGGGGGTGCTGGTGCCGCCGGGCGAAATCAACCCGGCCATCTCTCCGCATGTCGAAGCGGCGATCCTGCAAGCCATGTCCCCGCATCCCGAAGGCCGGCCGGCCTCGGTCGAGGAGTTCCGCCGCCGGTTGTTTGCGGAGCCGGCATCGGCCGATCTCGGTGCGGATACCATGAACCGCGCCGAAGGACCTCCTCCTCGTTCCGTCGAGCGGCCGTCGCCGGGTTGGGACTGGCCGGCCATTGTGCGCGCAAACCGGGCCTGGATTGTTCTGGCGCTGGCTATGTTGGCCTGGGCTGTGTTCGTAACGTTCCGCTGAGATTATCTTTCATTGTATCATGAATTGCTGGCCGGCACAAGCTGGCGGGAAGAACACGGATCGCTCGGATGCACGGATTGGCGGCCTTGCACCGGACGCCTTATCCGCCAATCCGAGCGATCCGGAACTGTACCTTACCAATGCGGACAAATCGGTGACCCAGGGCTAGCCACACATGCGATTGTGATCGCACGTTAGTGGCTGGTTGAACCGGAGCAGTAGCCACAAAGGGGCAGAGCGACTAAGATATACGCCAATCCCAACCAAGGAGGGCATGTATGCTTAGTCACTCTGTGGACATCATTGTAGCATGTTTGCCGCTCATTGGCTACTTGCCAGTGCTTTGGCCGATCGGCCACGTAGGATGGCTGCTGTGGCAACAACTGTCTGGGCCACCAGCGTCAACCGAGCCGTCGCGAGAGCCGATCCCGGGCGAGACCAAGCCGCCCCCGTGCCCGGTGTGTGCGGCTGAACAGGCGACCGACGCGTCGGTCAGTGGGCCGCCCGAACCGCCGCTGCGCATAGAGCAGACCCGGGGCCGGCCGCGGGAGGTGGATACCAGCCATCACTATTGTCCCGATGAGGCATGCGACTACTACGGCTGGGTGGACCGGGGCAACATTCGCGCCAATGGGCATCCCAACGGTGGGGCTTGGCGCCAACTGGAGTGCGTCGTCTGCGGGAAGTGTTTCATGGAGACGCACGGGACCCTCTTCTATGGGCGCCGCTTAGCCCCGGAAACGATCTGGCGCGTGCTGAAAGCGCTGGCCGAGGGGCTAGGTATTCAGGGTACGGCCCGAGTCTTCGATCTCGATACCAACACGGTCGAAGGTCTCCTGGCGGACGCTGCCCAATATATGACGGCGGTCTCGCGCTACTTGATCCACGACCTGCACCTCAGCCAGGTACAGGTGGATGAGATGTGGGCCTTGTTGGGGCGGCAGGATGTGGATGCCGAGACGCAGCAGAAATCGCGCGGTGTGCGCTGGGTTTGGGCGGCCATCGACCCGGTGAGCAAGCTGCTCTTGGCCACCATCATCGGAGATCGCAGCGAGACGTCGGCGCAGCGGCTGATCCATGCGGTGGTCGCGCGGCTGGCCCCAGGCTGTGCACCGCTCTTCTTGAGCGATCAGTGGTCGCCGTACGCCCACGCTCTATTGACCCATTTTGGCCACTGGGTTGAGGTGCCGCGCCGCTTCAAGCAGGGCCGACCGCCCAAGCCTCGCTGGCGACCGTTACCCACCTTACACTACGCCCAAGTCGTCAAGCAGCGGGTCAAGGGTCGCGTGGTCGGCGTCACCCAGCGCGTGGTCTATGGCGATCTGGAAACCGTGCAAGTGATGCTCACCCAAAGCGGCGTCGGGGCGGTGATCAACACCGCCTTCATCGAACGCGTCAACCTGGGATTGCGGCAACTCATCGCGCCGTTGGCACGCAAAGTCATCACCCTGGCCAAGACCGAACGGGGTCTGGATAGCCGGCTGGCGCTGGGACAAGCGTACTACAAATTCTGTTTGCCGCATCACGCGCTACGCCAGTCACTGCCCGAACCACAGCCGACCAAGGGCACTGGGGCACCCAAGCGGCGTCCTGAGCTTGTCGAAGGAAAGTGGCAACCCCGCACACCGGCCATGGCAGCCGGGGTGGCCGACCGCATTTGGAAGATGGAGGAGTTGCTCTTGTTTCGGGTACCGCCCTGGCAACAGCCCACCCGGATAGCGGCGTAGCGGCCGGCCAAGACCGCTGATCCACCCCGGGACGGGGTGGCGCCTCCGCTGTCACCGACGCCGAATCGTGCCGATATGGGGCTCATGGCAGTCTGAGTCAGCGTGCACAGGCTGGCAAACGCGCCCGTCGGTGCTGCATCTGGACTCAAAATGCTTGTTGATCGCGCCGCTCCGTCTGTATAGATTTATCCGCAGTGTTAAGGTACACTACCAATAGCCCCTGGTCGCCGGCATCTCGACCGCGCGTGAGGGCGAGAATAACATTCTGATTACAAATGTGTTATAATTATCGGCCATCTGATGGGCCTGCGATGGAAGCCCCGTGAACGAATTCGTGCTCTGATACCAAAACCCGCCCGAACGCGTTTCAACACGTTTCCGGTAACAGCCACCGAATGAATTCGGTGGCTGAATTCATTCGATGGCCCGAACAGTCAAAGAACCCCCCACCCTCACGCAAGGAGTAGAAACATGAAAACCCGACTGCTCGCAATGCTGGCCGGTGTCGTAGTGATGGTCGCCCTGATGGCGACGAGCTGGGCCGGCGCTTCACCGCCGGCGACCTTCAACGCACCGGCCCCAGCGGCGCCCACAGACACCCTGACCCTGATTGCCCAGCAAGATAGCTGGGTCAACGAAAGCGCCCCCGGCACCAACTACGGCGCCGACCCCGACCTGGACGTTGGTCGGGTCTCCGACCAACGCCTCTCCTACAATCGCGAGACACTGGTGCAGTTCGACCTGGCCGGATTGCCGGCCAGCGCCACCGTCTCCAGCGCTCGCCTGGAGTTGTATCAGGTCGATGCCCAGGGTGCCGAGCGGTATACCATCTCGCCCTACGCCATCTTTGACCCGTGGGATGAGATGAAAGTCGTCTGGGGAAACAAGCCCTCAGCGTTCAGCCTGGGTGATCCGGCATCTACCCTGGATATCGCCGGCGGATGGAAGATGTGGGATGTCACCAACATCGTCCAGAACTGGGCCATCGGCGAGATTCAGAACGACGGCATCCTTCTCCTGGGCGATGGCGACACATTGGGGCTGCGCGTCTTCAGCTCGCGCGACAACCAGCAGCTTCCGGACTTTGCGCCGCGACTGATTATCGAGTATACGCTGCCGTCGCAGTGCCAGGAGATCTTCAGCCCGCAGGAGATCCCGTCGCCGGCGCTGATCAACTTCGACGACCTGGCGAACGCCACAGTCATCGAGAACAGCTATCAGCCGGCCTACGGTGTCCGGTTCGAAAACAGCGGCACAACGCGCGCGCTGATCTACGGCAACGAGCCAACGGAGGCGCAGTCGCCCCCAAACGTGGCGATCAACAATGCAGTTTTCCCCAACACCAGCAGCGGCGTGCCGATGCGCATCTTCTTCGACACACCGAAGACCCACGTGGGCTTCTGGATGGGCAACGGGGAAACCGTGGGGCCAGTCGGGCTGATGACGGCGTATGATGCTGCGGGAGGCGTTCTCTGCCAGGTGCGCAACGTGCCGGTGCCGGAGCCTCATGAAGAGTTCATTGGTATCTACGATCCTCCGGGGCGCATCGCGAGTGTCACGCTGGACTACGGACAAACTGCGCTCTCTGAATCCATAGACGATCTCTACTTCGCTCCCTACACGGCTCCTACAGCTACACCCACGCCGACCGAAACACCTACGGCCACTGCGACTGTGACCGATACGCCAACGGCCACACAAACTGCCACGCCAACGAGCACGTCTACCAGCACGCCAACGGCGACGGCCACCCAGACAAAACTCCCCCCGACGGAAACGCCCACGGCGACCGCCACCGCCTCGCCCACGGCGACCGCGACGCGAGAGGTGTCTACCGCCACACCCACAGCAACGGCGACGCGCGAGCGACCCACCCGCGCGCCCACACGGACCCCCTTGCCGACCTGGACACCCATTCCCTCGGCCACACCGATGCCGGGGCCAACGGCCACCCCTACCTCGCCTATTCTGGCCGTGCCCTATATCCCGCCGGTCCTGGTGCCGGTGGTTCCGGTGTTCAAGCCCGATCTCTCGATCCACGGAATCGAGATCACGCAGGGCATCCAGTGCTTCGACACCAGCAAAGGACTGGCCGGCTGCCCCGACAATTCGTTGCCGGTGGTGACGAAGAAGAACGCCACAGCGCGCATCTACCTGAAGTACAGCGGCCTGTTCTCCGGCCTGAACAACGTGCCGGTGCGCCTGCGCATCCGCGCCAACGGCGTCTGGTACACGGCCAACGCCACCGGCAATGCCAGGCCGGCCCTCAACCAGGCCAACAACGATGACGCCCGAGTCTACTTCAACGTCAACTTCACCAACAATGTGGTCGTTGACTTCTACGTGGAGGTCGATCCGAGCAATACGATTGCCGAAACCAACGAGACAAATAACCGCTATCCGGCCAGCGGCTACATCACCCTCACCTTCCGCCGGCGCGACACCCTCAAAATCGTGGGCCGGCGCCTGCGCTACCATCCGTCGGACTACGCCGGCACTCAGTATGCCGGCGGCTGGGCGGTGAACGGCGGCGCAGCCGACTGGTACGAGCAGGTGCTGCCCATCCGCAACAACGGGATCAACTACTCGGTGAAGAGCGGGTATCTGAACTGGACCAAGCGACTATCCGGCGGGACCAGCTCACAGAACGCAGCCGCCCAACATGACCTGATCAAGACACTGAACACCCGGTGGATTCTGGAGAATGCCTTCGTCTGGCTCTTTAGCGGTGAGTTTACCGGCGCAGATCACGTTTACGGCTGGGTGCCCAACGCCGGCTGGAGTGGCGGCCACGCCGACATGCCGATCTATCCCCATGCCGGCGGCCTGGGCGTCGTTGGCGCCGGCACCGATGCGCCTGGCACCAGCACCGACAACCCGGGCCGGGGTGCGGTTGTCTTCGGACACGAGCTGACCCACGACTACAACGTGAAGCACACCAACACCGCCGACTCGTGCGGGTCCAGCGACAGCAGCTCCGACTTCCCCTACAGCAGCTCCAGCATCCAGGAATTCGGCTTCAACCCCATCACGGGCAAGATCTACAATCCGGCCAACACCCACGACTTGATGAGCTACTGCCCGCCTGGCTCGAAGCAGGGCTGGATCTCGCCCTTCACGTGGAACAAGATGTTCAATAACCTGACCGCATCGCTGCTCAGCATAGACACCCCAGCAAGCGGAGGTCGCACGTACGTGTTGGGCCCGACGCAGGCGGATCAGTCGCTGGTGGTGAACGCGACCATCTTCAACCCCCAGGTTTCAGAGCAGGGCGGTGGTGAGTTGGGTGACCTGTACCGGATCGACGCCGGCGTAACCTACCGCCTGCCCGGTGGCGACTATGCGATTGAGCTGCGCAGTGGGGATACGGTGCTACGGCGCGAGACCTTCGCCGTCAGCTTCGAGAGCGAATACAGCGCGCACGGGGATGAGCCGCCTGGCGATCCCAGCCCCACCCCGAAGATGGATGTCTCGTTCATCATGCCGTGGGAAGATGGGACGACGTCGGTGGTGCTGCTCCACAACGATGAGGTGCTGGACCAGCGCGCGGTCAGCGACAACGCGCCCCAGGTGGTCATCACCAGCCCGTCCGAGGCGGTGAGCTGGCCGGCTGGCTCCACACAGACGCTGTCCTGGCAGGGGAGCGACCCGGACGATGACTCGCTCACCTACTCCGTGTTCTACAGTTACGACGGTGGTGCGAACTGGCAACTGCTCGCCGGCGAGCTCACGGAGCAGTCATTCGCCGTGGACGTGGACGCGCTGGCCGGCGGCAGCGACGTACGCTTCCGCGTCGTGGCGACCGATGGCATCAACACCGCCTACGACGAGACGGACGAAGCTATCACCGTGCCGAATAAAGCGCCGTACCCCATCATCACCAACCCGCTGCCGGGCCAGGTCTTTGCGCCTGGCGCACTGGTTGTCCTTCAGGGAACCGCCACGGACCTGGAAGATGGGGGTCTGCCCGACGAGGCCATGCAGTGGTCGAGTGACCGTCAGGGGAGTCTGGGCTTCGGTCCATCGGTGGCGGTGAATACGCTGGAGGCCGGCGAGCACACCATCACACTGACCGCCGCCGACAGTTTCGGCCAGACCACCAGCGTGTCAGTGCCGATTTTCGTGGGCCACCGCGTCCACCTCCCGCTCATCCGACGGTAGCTCGCAGTTCGTAGGGCGAGATGTTATCTCGCCCTACGATTTTGTAACCAGAATCTCGGAGGTCCTGGCAGTTCATGTGAATCGTCATCAGAGGCCGTAACTTTGTCGTTCGGGTTGCGTTACAACACTTTGGAACGCGGACACAGCGCCCCATCGCAGTTCCCGTCTTGGTCCATGCTGGTCCGCGTTTTTTCTTTGGAGTATCTGTCTTACAGAACGTAAGACACAATCATCGTTGTGCGAGTGAAAGGCCGGCATGTTCAGCGATTCTCGGACGTTGATTCTGGCGGCGGTCATGTTGGTATTGATTATGATGCCGCTGCTGTATTTCTTTCGTGCTGTGCTTCAGTTCTCGCGTGGCCTGGAGGTTATCGAAGAGGACGAGGCGCCAGCGAGCGAATACCTTCGAGCGCCGGCCATCGATTATGCCATGTCCGCGGTTGTGGTGGCTCCCTTCGATGAGGTACTGGCGCAGACCCGGCAGGCACTGCGCGAGGAGGGTTTCGGCGTCGTCGCAGAAATCGATGTAGCTGACACGCTTGAGGCGTCGGGCATCCAGTTCCAGCCCTACACTATTCTGGCTGCCTGGGATGCCGGCACCATGGCCCAGGTCCTGAAGGCGGAGCGTGCTGCCGGCCTCCTCATGCCGGCGCGGCTCATCGTCTTCGAGGTGGAGGGTGGTACCGCCGTTGCTGCCATGGACCCACGCCCGCTTCTCAAAGTGACTGACAATCTGAAGCTGTTGCCACTGGCCGTCGAAGCGCGGGCACAGCTCCAGCGCGCTGTCGATCGGCTCGAAGTAGGGACGGTTGGAGGTTCATCGAACCAGGATTCCATACTCTGAAGGGGTGAAGGTGACTTCCGCTTGACTGCGCATACCTCTGAGTGAAACGTGAAGCGTAAAACGTGAGGATTCCTATATGAACTGGTCATCATATTTCACGCTTTTCGGTTTCATGAACCTGTAATTGTGCCCGTATCTTTTGGTCTCCTTGATCCGTTATAGGTCGTGGTTTGTTAGTGCCTTACAACGTGTAAGAGTTGTCGGGGGATATGATGAGGCGTAAACAAGCGATACAGGCATTCAAATTGGATCAGCGTGGCCTGGCTCGGGTTTTCGGTGAGCTTGAAGCCCAGATCATGGATGCGATCTGGGAGATCGGGGAACCGACTGTTGCGGATGTGTGCACTCGATTGGGCCAGGACTACAACTACAAGACCGTGATGACGGTGATGAACCGCCTGGTCGATAAGGGAATCCTGTCGCGTCAGCGAATCGGCCGGGCGTACAGCTACGCCCCGTGCGCGAGCCGGACGGCCTTTTTGTCGCAGGTATCGCGCCATGTCATGGAGAGCCTGCTTGAGGATTTTGGGGACCTGGCGATTGCTCAATTCGTCAGTGCAGTCGATCGAGTTGATTCGGCGCGACTGGAGGAGCTACAGGCGTTGATCGAGGCTCGCATGAATGAGGAGACGCGTTGATGCGGTTGGTCATCGGGCGTAATGGGCGCGTCGCGGCCGCGACAACCTTCTACGGGTTGGTGCTGTTGGCCTTTGGGTTGCTTCTGGCATTGTCCGGTTTCGTGTCCTACTTCATACCTATCTATGATGCCTGTGCGTCCCTGTGGGACAACTTGCGCGTGTGGATGTCTTCGCCGGGCGTGTTGCTGCCTATAGCCGTCGTCGGTTCGGTTGTTGGCATGACCGGCCTCGCTCTGCTTCGCCAGTGGCACGCGACCCGGCGTCTATTGAGAAGCCTCGCACCGTATCGGGTGCCGACACCCCCTCGCCTGGCTCGTATTGCCCGGGATCTGGGGTTTGAGGGTCGAATCGACACTGTCTCGGATATTCTTACAGCACCGTTCTGTTATGGCTTCATCCGGCCGCGAGTGTGTGTTCCGACCACGCTGCTGGATATGCTGGATGATGCTGAGTTGCGGGCTGTGTTGCGACACGAGGGGTATCATGCCGAAAACCGGGACCCGCTCAAGGTCTGGCTGAGCCGCGCGCTGGCTCGCGGTCTCTACTTTCTTCCCCTGGCCGGCGACCTTCGCGATAGTTATCTGGCGGCCAAAGAAATCGCTGCTGATGAGACGACAGCCGACTCGGATGAACTGCCCCTGGCAAGTGCGTTGGTCAAGCTTCTATCGGCACGCGAAGGAGTGTTGCCTGTGCTGAGGCCGGGTGCGGCGGGCTCTGGCGTGGTGGGTGGCTTCTCTGTGGCGCGGCTGATCAGCGTGACTCGCGAGCCGGCGAACGGGACCGAGGAGCGCATTCGGCGTCTTGTCGATGGCCAGCAGGTTGAAATCAGGTTGCCTTCCATCACCAATGTGTTGTTGAGTGTGGCCATTGTGGTGGCGATTTTTGCGACCAGCTACGTGAACCTGAATGCGGCGTCAATGATACCTGCCAGTCAGGAGTGTGCGGCTGAGAACGAATTTCGCCAGCCTGAATCGACGCTTGTTCGGTCCTTCGAGACCCAGGACGCGGCCCTGCGACAGGCCCCTCGACAGGCCCTTCGACAGGCTCAGGACGTGGCCTGGTCGATTGAACGACCCGGCGTCTGGCCGGAAAGCAATGCCGGATCTGTTGTGCAGAGCGTGGCCGGTCCAGGTGCGACTATGAACCAACCAAGCTGTGATCTGCTGATCCCACGCTGTCCGTAGCCAGTAACCAGGAATCAGAAACCAGTAATCAGTGATCAGTAAGCATACTCTGACCACTGACCACTGACCACTGATTGCTGATCACCGAGTGAGGAGTACTATGACACGATTTGCAATCTTGTTAGGCATTGCGGTTCTGGCTGTCGGGCTGCTTGCCTGTAGCGGGTCTTCGCAGCCGGCTGTGCCGACGCTGCCTCTGCTGGCGACATCTGCGGCTCCGGGCAGTCAGCAGCAACCGGCACCGGCTTCGCAATCGCAGCCGCCTGTTGCAGAAGAGGCACTGAACGCGGCTGTGAATGTACCTCAGCAACTGAGAGGTGAGGAGCCTCCACCTCCTCCCTGGCCTACTTTCACGCCCGGACCGAAGCCGCAGTCGAAACATCGACTGTTATATGCGCGAACGCACAAGTTCCACACCGTCAACGCTGATGGCTCCGACAGCCAGCCGCTGAGGTTTGCAACCAAATCACCGCAGTTGCTGACGCTGTCGTATAAAGATCCGGGGCGCGGTTGGCTGGCCCCCAATGGCCGCTATCTGCTGTACATCGCCGGCCAGGATGCGCAGTTGTGGCTGGCGAACCTTGAATCCCTGGAGAACGTGCTGCTGGCCGAGCGAATGATTCCGGCGGGGGAGGAAGGCGACAAGAACCTGATTCGCAGCCTTGTGGATCAGGAGATGGCCTGGACCGGTGACAGCACCCGCGTGGCCTTGCTCGGAGCGCCCGATAACCTCGATCTATTCATCGCTGATGTGTCGGCAGCGCAGATTACGCGCGTGACTCGGGATGCTCTGCGGGAAAGCCGGCCACGGTGGTCGCCGGAGGGTCGCTACCTGGCGTACATGGCAAGCGACCAGGCGACTGGAGCCCAGGCGTTGTACATCGTGGATGCAGGCAACCAGCAAGCGGTCGAGGTTGATATGAGCCCCGTTAGAGAGGCCGCCGGCCTTGATCCCGACGCGCCTGTTCTATTTGCCGGCCGGTTTGCCTGGGTGAATGACAGGCAGCTCCTGTTCTATCCCCGTACGAGAGCCGAGGCGAAGTCCTCGGTTGGCATCTGGTCCTACGATCCGACCAGCGGAAAAGCGCAACCGATTCTGACCGATCCAGTCGCCGACGTTGCGTGGTCGGCCGAAGCGCGGGCGTGGGTGTACACCGTACCAGATGATTCGGGGAAGCTATGGCTGGCCCGGTTAGACGACCCCAGGCCCACGTTACTGGCTGAAGACCAGGCCTACGCTCCCCTCTGGTCGCCTGATGGTCAGTCGGTGCTTTACTCCTCGGGTGATCCCGAGGGCGCAGGCTGGGACCTCCGCGTCGTGGACCTGCATGGAAATACGCGCACATTGGCACAGGATGCAGCTCTCATTCAGCGTGAAACGTCGCAGCCTGGACCAACTGGCAAGCGTTACTGGAGTGCTGACGGCCGCCTGGTGCTGTACACGGCTGTTGGGCGGGACTATGGTCGGGCCGATTCCCAGCAGGAAGGCTATGGGGCTGAGGCCGGGCCCGATCTGGAAAACTGGTGGCTTATGTCGGCCAACGGCGGTGAGTCCCGTCAGGCCACGGACCTGCAGAAGACTTTCTACCTTCAAAAGCCGGCCCTGTCGCCAGATGGCACCACGTGGGCCTTTACCGGCTTCTCCTACACAGATCGGGTGCACCACCTGTATACGATGCCGCGCGATGGGGGGCATCCCGTAAAAGTGGATGCCGGTGTGCGCTGGTTTAAGTGGCTCCCGTGAAACATTGCATGTCGCATACTGCGTATTCTGCATGCCTGCGAACACCCTCTTACGAAATACGCAGTGCGCGCTGGGAGTACTACGGCTGAACGTTGAGCAACACAGAGTAACGCAGGATGAACACAGAACAAGTCTCAGTGTACTGAAGGAGGATCAATCATGGCTAATCAAGGACAGGGTGGAGGACACGTAGTCATTCGCCTGGACTCCCGACTTTTCTATGGGCTTCTGGCCGGCGTGGCGTTTATCGTCGCCCTGGGCCTGGTATTCTACGTCGGGATCAAGCTGGGTCAACGTGGTCAACAGACCGCTGCTATTCCCCAGCAGCCGGCTGCTTTCCAGCAACCCGGCATCCAGCAGGCTCAGCCTGGCGGCGCGATTCAACTCCAGCCGGGTCAGGGTCAGCAGCCGCCGTTCAATCAGCCGGCTGTCCGACAGGCACGCCTACCCGCAGGCGACGAAGTCCCAATCGGCGACAATCCCCGCCTGGCATTGCCGGAACTGGCGAAGACGAACTACGTCCACGACTTCGGCAAGGTGCCGCCGGATGAAATACAGGAAACACACGTCACGGTCCAGAATAAGGGGACCAAGCCCCTCGTGATCAAGTCTGTACGGGCTTCCTGTGGGTGTACGGCCGCCAATACGGGCGAGGACACGATTCCGCCAGGCGAAAGCACGGACCTGCGCGTGACCTACGACCCGACTTATGATAACGATGCCGGCAAGCAGATCACGCGGCAAGTCATTATCGAGTCCAATGACCCGGCAGCTCCAACGGTGGAGTTCACCATTCGGGCTGACGTTCAGAATCAATAAAGTCATAGAGAAGGGATTCATGAGCCAGAAAAGAAAGAGCGGCGGGGACGTAGAGATTACCCTGGACCGGCGATTCCTGTGGGGCTTCCTGGTTGTCCTCGCGCTGGGGTTGGCTCTTGGGGTTGGCATACTGGCCGGCCAATTCGGGCGTAGCCGGTTCTCATCAACGGCCACTCAGTTGGTGAGCCCGAGTCAGTCTCAACAGCCTGTTGCGCCGGCATCGGGCCAGCCGGAGATGGAGGTGCAGAGCGAGGGTCAGGTCCAGGTTCAGCCGCAGAGCGTTCCTGCCGGGCAGGGAGACGAGTTGACGGAAGAAGATGCTGTCGGCCTGGTGGCTGGTGATGTCATGCAGAGCCCTTGCTTCGTGATCAACCTGCTGGAGTTTCAGAAGAACGTGGTTAGGGCCGATTTCCGGTTGACGAAGAAGTCCGACGTCGCCGGTCCGCATCCCCAGCTCGCTGTTGAGGGGTTGAACTCCCACTGCGACAATGCCTATGACTTCGGCCACCTGGAACCGACGGACATCGGCCAGCAGACGTTCAAACTCAAGAACGTGGGTGATGCCCCCCTGACGGTGAGTGGCCTGTATACCAGTTGCGGTTGCACGATTGCGCAGGTGGAAGGCCATGACATCGGCGGCACTGGCCTGCTGTCTCCTCCGCTGGTGCTGCAGCCGGGTGAAACCAAGGAGTTCATGGTTGCCCTGGACGCCAAGCGTATGGAAAACAGTGCCGAGCCGCGCATTGTTCAGATCTTCTCGGATGATCCGCGAGGGGTTCCTTTTGGCCCGACCTGGCCCGCCCCTGGCAAGGACAAAGAATTGCGTTTCGCCATCCTGGCGCAGGTGGGTGGGACAGGTGAAACGGACAGCGGCGGTCAGTAGCAGTTTCGACTGCCGATAACGTCTGGTTGAAACGTTGCATGACCGATCAGCAGCAACCGGAACAGAAAGGGCAGCGGGCGCACTACTCGACCGGCGGGCGGGCCGGTGCTGCACATCCGGCATCGCGCCCGGACGAGTGGTCAAACAGCACGCTCGGGCTGAGTATTAACCAGTGGACTGCCGTGGCCTGCCTTGGTGTGGTCCTGTTCATTGGGCTGGCGCTGGTGTTTGGCGTGCTGGTGGGGCGTGCCCTGCATGGTCCGCTGACAGCCCGGGCGTCAACGGTAGTGCTGCCGGCCAGGTCGGCGCCGGCTATCCCGGTGCAGCCTGTCGGGACTCGGCCTGACGGCCGAATGGATCCCCGGGCCGCGGCGCGTGGTACCGGCGTCTCCCGGTTGTTTGACCAGGTGCTTGCGGCCGGGGATGAGGCACCGGGCTTCAAGTTGCAGGCTCTGGGGGGTGGTACCCTTTCGCTGGGTGATCTAAGAGGACGTACAATACTTGTCAACTTCTGGGCGACCTGGTGTACCTGGTGCAAGTACGAACTGCCGGCACTGCAGGCGGTATACGAGAAGTATCAGGATGCCGGTCTGGTGGTGGTGGGTGTGGATGTCGAGGAGCCTCAGGGCCTGGTTGAAGCCTATGTTCAGCGGTACGGCCTGTCGTTTCCCGTGGTTCTGGACGAGGAAGGTCGTACTGCTGAAGCGTATCGGGTCCGTGGTCTTCCCATGACCTACTTTGTCAATCGAAAGGGCGTCATTGTTCATGTGAAGCGAGGGGCTATGCGCGAAGACGAGCTCGAACTGTATGTGCGCAACGCGCTGGCTGCCGATTGACCCCAGACCTCCGAGATCTCCTGTGTCTCTTGCACGAGAGGAACTTGCAGCAACTGCAACGCAGTTTGCACCTGCGACGTTCTACCAGAGACCTCGGAGGTCTTTTCTTTATGACCGTTATCCTGGCAATTTGACCGGATTTTGACCAGATTGGAATCTACCTTTGACTCAGTTGCTAAGCATGGGGGTTGACAAACTGAGCGGTGGGGACTACAATTGAGCAGAGTCTGAAACCAGTGCAGTCATGCTGCAGAAAGGTAGGTGCGATGGCGCAGATAGATACAGGTCTCACCCGGATTCCTGATGTTGACACCAGGCCGGAAGGGTTCCTTGCCGGCCGCAAGAAATTCATAGTGGGTGGTGTTATCATCATCGCGGCTGTCGTTTTCCTCGTCCTGAACACGTTCCAATCTACAGCGGTCTTCTATCTCACGCCTGGTGAATTGCTGGCTCAGGCGTCCACGTTGTACGGCCAGGATATACGATTGGCCGGCACGATTGACAAGCGCTCGGTGGACTGGAACCCTGAAACGTTGACGCTAAAGTTCAACGTCTTCGAGGGGCGCGACGTTGTACCGGTTATCTATAACGGGCCAAAGCCAGATACGTTCGACCTGGCGGAGGCGGTGACGATTGAAGGGGTCTATCATGAAGATGGGGTCTTCGAGGCCCGAAATCTCTTTCTCCAGTGCCCCTCCAAGTATAAGGCGAAGTTAGACGAAGCGCAATAAACGACCGCCAATCACGGGCCGTAGACTGCGATGATGGCGCTTCGATGGCGGTTGACGGTCGGCTGTCTGCAGTTGGGAACGGAGTGAGCTAGTGGCTGAAATTGGATATGTGACCCTCCTTCTGGCATTATCGGCGGCTGTGTATGCCATAGTTGCGGCTGTCGTTGGCGCACGGCGGCGTTATCCGGAGCTGGTGCTCAGTGCCCGGCATGCGGTGATTGCTGTTACCGGCCTGGTAACATTAGCGGTCGGATTTCTGATCTACGCGTTCCTCCAGAATGATTTCACGCTCGAGTACGTTGCCTCAAACTCGAGCCGGGCGCAACCCTTGTTCTACAAGATTACAGCGTTGTGGGGAGGCCAGGAAGGGTCGCTGCTTTTCTGGGCATGGATTCTTTCCCTCTACTCGCTGGGCGTTGTGTTGCGCAAGTGGGATCAGAATCGCGAGCTAATGCCCTACGTGATTGCCATCCTGATGGGGGTGGCAACGTTCTTCCTGGCTATGGTTACGCTGGTTGTCAACCCCTTTGCTCGCCTGGGGTTCGTGCCGGCCGACGGTAATGGCCTCAATCCGCTGTTGCGTCACCCGGGGATGACTTTCCATCCCCCGATGCTGTATCTCGGGTTTGTGGGGATGAGCGTGCCTTTTGCCTTTGCCATGGCGGCGCTGATTACCCGGCGGACAAATGATGCCTGGATTCGCACGACCCGTCGCTGGACCCTGATGGGGTGGGGCTTCCTCAGCGTTGGCCTGTTGCTCGGTGGTTGGTGGGCTTATGAAACCCTGGGTTGGGGTGGCTATTGGGCCTGGGACCCCGTTGAGAATTCGGCGTTGATGCCCTGGCTGGCCGGCACTGCCTTCCTGCACTCCGTGATGATTCAGGAAAAACGGGGGATGCTGAAGGTGTGGAACATGGTGCTCGTTGTCCTGACTTTCAACCTGACGATTCTGGGCACCTTCCTCACACGTAGTGGTGTCATCTCGTCCGTTCACTCCTTCACGCAATCCAATCTGGGGCCGTTTTTCCTGGGGTTCATCGGGCTGTTGTTCCTCGGGTCTGCCGGCCTGATCTATGATCGGTTGGACTCGCTGCGGAGCGAAAATGAGCTGGACTCGCTGTTCTCTCGTGAGGCCGGCTTCGTATTGAACAATCTGATCTTCATGGGCGTGCTGTTCGCCGTGTTCTGGGGGACCATCTTCCCCATGGTATCGGAGATTGTCACCGGCAACAAAATCACGGTTGGACCGCCCTATTTCAATAAGGTCGTGATCCCCATCTTCTGGGTCTTGATTCTCCTGATGGGGATCGGCCCCCTGCTGGCATGGCGTCACTCGTCGCCCAGGAAGCTGGGGGCGTACATCCTGTGGCCGTTCGTAGTCACCTTGGCGTTCGTGGCAGGCCTCTGGGTGTTTGGGGTCCACAAACCTGTGGCGCTGATCGGCTTTGGGACGTGTGCATTTGTTGGGGTGATCACACTCCTCGAATATGTCCGAGGTGTGCGAGCTCGCCGGCGAACCGTTGGCGATTCCTGGTTCCAGGCCCTGCCGACGTTGTTTGTACGCAATCGGCGTCGCTACGGTGGCTACCTGGTTCACATCGGCGTCATTCTCCTGTCCATCGGTGTGATCGGCTCTTCCGTGTACAAGATTGAGGTGCGAAAGAGTGTCCGCCAGGGGGAGTCTTTCACCGTTGGCGACTTGACCTTGACCTTCAGTGGGATGAAACAGGAGCGCACAGCCGATCGAGACACGGTGATTGGCCTGGTGAGCGTCTCAAAGGATGGGCAAGTGATTGATACGCTGGACCCACATCGGCACTTCTACATCGCATCCCAGCAGCCGGCCACGATTCCGGCGATTTGGAGCACCATGGGCCGGGACGTATACGTGAGCTTCAGCGCCTATGACCCACCAACGGGTCTCGGGACGTTCCAGGCGTTCATCAATCCGTTGGTGATTTGGGTCTGGATTGGTGGCATCGTTTTCATTGCCGGCACGCTGATTGCGGCCTGGCCGGACTGGGCCGAGGAGCGGCGTCTGGCGGAAGTCCGCTTCCGCCGGGGCGCGGCCGCTCCCACGCGGGCCTGACGGCGTGGTGGCGGTCTGAAATCACAGCGCGGGCCCCTGCGCCCGCGCTGTCTATGTGACGGTACGACGAACGTTGATGGTCATTTGTGGGTGGATATAGCAAGTATGACCTGGAATGAGATGAAGCAGCATCGTTTTGCGTCCGTGGCTTTGGCTGTGGGTGTCGGCCTCATCATGCTTGGGGGGCTGTTCCTGGTTGTGGTAAGGCCGGCGGTGGCTCAGGCGCCAGATGCGGCCACTGAGGACGAAATGTACCGCATCGCCGATAAACTGAACTGCCCCATTTGTCAGGGGCAGCGGCTGTCTGAGTGTCCAATTCAAATCTGCCAGGAGATGCGTGCTGAGATCATCCAGCGGCTCCAGGAAGGCCAGCAAGAACCGGAGATCATCCAGGCGTTCGTCGATCGGTACGGCATCCAGGTTCTCAACCAGCCCCCCGTCGAGGGTTTCAACATCCTGGCCTGGGTGATCCCCTTTGTGGGGTTGGCGGTTGCGTTGGTGATCGGTGCCTGGGCTCTACGACAATGGTCGCGGAGACGCGCTACGGCCATGGTGGTTGAGCCCTCCGAGAGCCGCATCAGCGAGCTTCCGGAGGAATATGTGCGCCGGCTGGAAGAAGAAGTGGCCAGGGATCAGTAACCAGTGAGATGAGCGAAGTTGCAGTGGATCAGACAACGACCGAGGAGACCGCGCGTGGGCCGAGCCGCCGGCTGTTAGTGTTTGGTGGCGCGCTGGTGGTGTTGCTGGCACTGCTGGCACTGCTGGCGGGAGGACTCCGGCGTGCCGGCGGTGGCCCGGAGATCGGGCAGCCGGCCCCCGATTTCACCCTACAACTCTATGGTGGTGGTGAGCTGACGCTCAGCGATTTGCGCGGAAAAGTTGTGCTCATCAACTTCTGGGCCAGTTGGTGTGATCCGTGTCGCGACGAGGCGCCGGCCCTGGAGCGTATGTGGCGTGAGTACAAGGACCGGGGCGTTGTGTTCATCGGGGTGGACTATGTAGACGTGGAATCGTCAGCCCGGGATTACATGGCTGAGTTTGATATCACCTATCCGAATGGTCTGGATAAGGGGCAGCGGATCTCACGCGCATATCACATCCGAGGTGTCCCCGAGACTTTCTTCATCGATAAGAACGGCAACATTGCTCCCATCATGATCAATGGTAAGCCGCAGGACCGAAAAATCAGCCCCATCACTGAGGCTGAACTGAAATCACAACTGGATCACCTGCTGGCCCAAGGGGAGGGCGGATGACACCACTCATCATTGCCGGCGCGGTGATCCTGGGGGTGATCACTGTTGCCTTCATCCTGTACCCGGTGTTTCGTGCCAGCGCCCTCGGTCGCCGGCATGTTACCGATTCTGCAGCCGGCGACCGCCTGGCGGACCTCATCGCCCGGCGAGATGCCGTCTATGAAGCCATCCGCGACGTGGACTTTGATCGCGAGACGGGCAAGCTCACCGCCGAAGACCATCGTCTCATGCGGGAGCGCCTGACAGCCGAAGGTGTGCGGCTGCTCCAGGAACTGGATCGCCTCATGCAGTCCGATGTGCGCGAAGACCTGGAACAAGAAATCGAGCGCGAAGTGGCGGCCCTCCGCCAGTCCCGGCCGGCTGAGACCACTGAGGCCAGGCCGGCTCGGGTTAGACCGGCTGGGCCAGCGACGGCGACTCAGGCTGCGGACGCTGACGGGAGATTTGTCACCTGCCCTTCATGCGGTAGGCGCGCGCGGGCCGGCGCAAAGTTCTGCACTCACTGCGGTGCATCCGTGAGCCTGACCTGTCCCGAATGCGGTACGCCGGTGTCGGCCAATGACCGATTTTGCAGCCGCTGCGGCGCGGATCTCTCGGGGGCCGGCGAGGTGGCCGAGAGCGTTCAGGGCGACCCAAAAGTAGCTTCCGATAGGGGAGGCTGAATAGGTCACCGACGACGTGAAACGTGATGCGTGAAACGTGATGCAGGTGCGAGAAGGCGCCCACGTTTCACGTTTTGCGTTTCACGAGCTGGATATGCCAAGTCGAGCGGAAGTGCTTTCCGCTCCCTCGGACTAGTAAACTTCGATTTGATGAATCATGAAACGAACTGTTGTAGATGTTGGCATATTTGCGATACTTCTCTCACTTGGTTTGCTGGCGAACCCGCTGAGCGTGTGGGCACAACCGCCGGCCCCCCAGGAGTTGCCACCGCAGACACCGTCGGCCGCGCGCGGTCAGAGCATATTCGAGGCACGGTGCACGCGCTGTCACGGCACCCAGGGCGCCGGCGACGGTCCCATGGCGGCCCAGTTGCCGGCCCCGCCGCCCAGCTTCCTCGATGCGGAGCATAAGCGTCAGGTCACGCCGGCGGGCTATTTCGACATTATTACCAACGGCAACCTGGACGCTCTGATGCCGCCGTGGGGCAAGGAATTGAGTGCTCAGAAGCGATGGGATGCCCTGTTCTACATCTGGTCGCTAGGCACAACGCGCGAGACCATCGCGACTGGCGAGCAAGTTTACAATCAGACGTGTGCGGAATGCCATGGCGATACCGGAGGCAAGATTGATACCATCGACCTGAGTGATCAGGCAGCGATGGCCACTCGGAGCCAGGCGGACCTGGTGGCCGGCATACGCGATGGGCATGCCGCTACCGGTTGGAAAGACACCCTGACGGAGGACGAGCACTGGGCCGTCGCCGATTACGTGCGCACCTTCACGTACGAGCCGGCCTTTTCGGTTGCGGAGGCCCCTGGCAAGGGTGTGATCGAAGGGCGAGTGGTGGACGGCACGGCCGGCGCCCAGGCCGATTTGGGCGGCCTCGAGCTGACCCTCTTCCCGTTCGTCGGCCAGAAGACATTCACCCCGATCACGACCACAACAGCCCCTGACGGTAGTTTCCGATTCGAGAATCTGCCAACAGACCCTGATCGGAACTACGGTCTGCAAGCCACGTATCTTGGTGTCGATTATTTTCATCCTGAACTGATCAGCGTGAGCGACTCGCCTTCGGCTTCGGTGACGATGCACGTCTATGAGACGACCACGGACGGTTCCGCCATCAGCGTGAGTCGCAATCACGTGATCATCGACTTTGCCAACAATCAGTTGCAGGTGGCGGAACTGTACATTTTCAATAACTCAGGTGACAGGACCTACCTCGGGGATGGCGCGACGCTCAGGTTTGGGCTACCAAAGGGTGCTCAAAACGTTCAGTTTGACAACCCGAGCATGAACCAATCGACCCGGTTGGAGGGGGACCAGGTCGTCGATACCCTGCCTGTGCCGCCCGGCAACCGGCAGGTGTTGCTGTCGTACAGTGTGCCGTACGATGGGCGCTCGGCAACTTTCGAGAAGCAAATCCTGTACGCGACGCAGAGCCTGAATGTTCTCGTTTCCGACGTTGGTGTCCAGGTAGACGCTGGCCCGATGGTGGCGGGAGAGCCGGTGTCAACGCAGTCAAATGTGAGGTTCCTGAACTACACGCAGCAGGATGTGTCGGCCGGCGACCAACTGTCGCTGACGTTGTCGAATCTGCCGCGCGGCAGCACCCCGGCATCAGCAGGTGTGCCGGCTGATCGGAGCGGGTCGTTGCGTTGGTTTGGGCTCGGGTTTGTTGCGTTGGCGCTCATGTTCGTGCTGGGGTATCCGGCGCTGCGGCCACGCCTGCTGGCAGAAGAGGCGCTGGAGGAGGATACGGCGGAGGTAGTGCTGCGCCGACAGCGGCAGATGCTTCTGGAGGCACTGGCCGAACTGGACGACGACTACGAGGCCGGTGAGGTCGCCGAGAGCAACTACATCGATACCCGGGCGGAGATCAAAGCTGACCTGATGGATATCATGCACCAGTTGCGGAACCTGGAAGAGCCTGGAGCCAGCGTCATTGATTAAACCCTCAATCTTCAGCAACTGCGAAGAAAAGGAGTCCTCTCGATGACCTATCTGTTTATCGCCTACGCAATCACCTGGTTGATGGTTCTGGGGTATGTGGTCAGTCTGGCTCGCCGCCGGCGACAGGCCGTGCGCGAAGCCGAGACATTGACGCGGGCTCTGGAGCGTCAGCAGCAGACCAAGGGTTGAGCTGCCGGTAGGGGGCCGGCCTGGCTCTCGTAAGATGTCTCTCTTGCATTGTATCGAACCATAGGATCGACATGGTACGTGAGGATCACGTATCGCACATCGCGCGTTGAGTAGGAAAATTCATGCCTGGAAACATAACATTCGCAATCGCAGCCTTAGCTGGTCTGTTTTCATTCTTGTCGCCTTGCGTGCTGCCCTTGGTGCCGGCGTACATCGGCTACTTGAGCGGTGCCACGGTAACGGCCGAGGGCGTGAGCGTCTCCGGGCGGCGTGATACGTTCTTCCATGCGCTGGGCTTCGTGCTCGGTTTCTCGCTGCTCTTCATCCTCCTGGGTGTCACGGCCTGGTCGATCGGCGATTTGCTGTACACGTATCTGCCGGCGTTGGCCCGGGTGGGTGGGATCGTCCTGATTGTCTTTGGTCTGGCATTGATGGGGGTCTTCAAGCTTCCGTTTCTGTATGCGGAGAAGCGGATTGAGGTGAAGGTGAATCCGAGGCTGGGATACCTGTCGTCGTTCATCATCGGCATCTTCTTCGGCGCCGGCTGGACGCCGTGCGTTGGCCCAATCCTGGGGGGCATTCTGTTGCTGGCCAGCCAGGCCTCAACGGCAGCGCAGGGTGCTTTGCTGTTGACCGCCTACTCTGTGGGACTGGGTATCCCCTTCCTGCTGGTTGGGGCAGCATTTGAGGCTGCGTCTGACACGATCCACCGATTGAATCGGAGGAGCAACTGGGTTGCCATTGCTAGCGGCGTGATCCTCGTCGTGTTGGGCATCGCTATGTTGACCAACCAGTTGCAGGTTCTGGCACGCTACGGGCCTTTTATCGATTTGGAGTCGTTGTTGTTGAAGAAGTGAGTTGTGAGAGATGCAGCAGAAGCGTGTTTGGGTAGGTGTTGCCATAGCTGTTCTGGCGGTTGTCGCCACGGCCTGTGGTGCTGTGGGTGGGCAGTCGGGAGTGCCGGCCAACGTGCAGGTGGGGAATCGGGCCGGCATGCGAGCGCCCGATTTCACACTGGCAGAAGTCACTACCGGCGAGTTGGTGTCGCTCAGTCAGTTCCGGGGCCGGCCGGTGCTCATCAATTTCTGGGCCACCTGGTGTGGGCCGTGCCGGCTGGAGATGCCTCACCTGCAAGCCGCGTACGAGCAGTACAAAGATAAGGGGTTCACGGTGCTTGCCGTTGATGTGGAGTTCGACGACGGTCCCCAGGCTGTTCAGGAGTTCATCGACGAACTGGGACTCACGTTCCCGATTGTGAAGGACGCGACGGGCACTGTGGAAGTGGACAAGTACAACGTGATCGGCTACCCGACGAGTGTGTTCATTGACCGCAATGGCATTATCCAGTACGTCCATCGCGGACCCATGACCAAGGACTTTATTGACGAGAAACTGAAAGACGTGCTGTAAAAGGCTGAGAAGCGGCATCTCCAGATGGCGTCGTGAAACGTAAAACGTGAAGCGTAAGGTGCCCGCTTTGAAGGCAGCTTGCGTTTTACGGCAGGGCAATCGCATCTAATAGAACTGAGAGCCAGGCTGACTTCAGAGATTCTTCGCTATCAAGGTTCTGCAAGGCGGGGCGAACAAGAGCGGAGGGTGGACCCGGCATGAGCGTTGACTTCGCCAGGCCGCTCAGAATGACAGATGGGGGCAAGTTCTATCAGTTTGAACGGGTCACCCTCTCTGCGTTGAGATGCGATTGCCCTGCGTTTTACCGGTGCTCTAGCTTGACCATGCGACTTTCAACCACTATGACCCGTATTACTCTGTACACTAAGGCCGGCTGTCATCTGTGCGAAAAGGCGCGGGACGCCCTTCTTCGTGTAGCCAGAGACTACCCACTCACGATAGATATAGTTGACATAACATCAGACAATGAACTTTACGAGCGGTATTGGGATGTGATTCCGGTGGTCGAGATTGAGGGTGGCCCAACGTTTGTTTCGAGGATTAGTGAGTTTCGGTTGCGGAAAGTGTTGGAAGCGAGACGGTAAGGCGGGCCTGTGATCGCCGAAGGTCTCTGACCGAGGCGAAGGGAGTTCCTCGGTCAGGAGCGCTTTGCCCATCAGGATCGAGAAGGTTATGGCACTTGAGCAGCAAACTGTGTCGGCCCCAGCCGTGAGCCAGTCACGGAGTTTCCCGGACCGGGTCGTACTGCTTGTGGCAGAGCACTGGCTATTGCTGGTCAATCTGGCGGTGTTCGTCTTTATCGGCCTGCCGATCTTGGCGCCGTTTCTGGCCGAGGCCGGCCTGGAGCGGCCGGCGTACTGGATCTACAGCACCTACCGTCTCACCTGCCATCAGTTGCCCTATCGTTCGTATTTCATCGGTGGGGCGGCCTTCACACATTCTGTCGTGGAGATCGAGGCGGTCACGGGAGTGAGCGACAAGTATGCGCTGATCCATCATCCGCTGGTGAACTCGGTGTTCGGCTCACAGACGGCCGTCTGTCACCGCGACATTGCGATTTATGGGGCAGTGCTGCTGGCCGGCCTGGTCTTCGGCCTGGTGCGCGATCGACTGAAGCCGCTGCCTTTCAAGGTTTTCGTTCTCTTTCTGATCCCTATCGCGATTGACGGGTTCACGCAACTGCTGGGCGGTATCGTGCCCTTCGTACCGGCCCGCGAAAGCACCTGGCTGCTGCGCACAATTACCGGTGCCCTCTTCGGCATCGGTGGTGTCTGGCTGGCGTATCCGTACATCGAACAGGGTATGCGTGACATAAAACAGTCGATTCGGTAGCAATTCGGCATCCAGGTGTCATTTTGACCTATTTTTGTCCTCCAAACTATTGACAGGGGTCGGCGTATCTGTTATAATACGCTTGATGAAGGGGCCCTGGAGTCACATCTCTCCCTCGTATGCGACCGAAACCTCGCCCCACAGGTTGGGAGACGTTAAACGTCCACAGCAAACACATTGAGTGAGGACGGTAAAAAGATCGCGCATTGAGGGTAACATCGCAGCCAAAACTCCAGGGTTCTTTCTTTTGGAATCAAAGGCCCGGTCGTTTGTGACCGGGCCTTTCTGTGTGTCAGTGGTGGATCAGGCGGCCGGGCATTGTCCTGTTTACCGCCGTCGTGGTATAATCTTGAGCATGGCGAAACCAATTGTTGCTCTGGTGGGGCGACCGAATGTCGGAAAGTCCACGCTGTTCAATCGTCTGATTGGCGAGCGGTTTGCCATTGTGGAGGACGTGCCAGGCACCACGCGCGACCGGATCTATGGCGAGAGCGAGTGGAACGGGGTTGCGTTCACGGTGGTGGACACCGGCGGGTTGCTCGTCGGGACAGATGAGCCGTTGGTCCGGCAGGTGCGTGCCCAGGCCGAAACAGCCATCCGCGAAGCGGATGTCATCGTTTTCCTGGTCGATGTGAAACAGGGTCTGACCTCGGCCGACGACGATGTGGCCCGATTGTTGCGTCAGTCCGGCCGGCCCGTGATCCTGGCGGTGAATAAGGCAGACAGTCAGCAGCGCCGGCTTGCAGCCTCGGAGTTCTGGGTGCTGGGGCTGGGTGAGCCCCTGCCGATTTCAGCGTTGCATGGGATTGGCACCGGCGATCTGCTGGACGAGGTTGTGGCAGCGTTCCCGCCTCGGGAGGAACCGGAGGAGGAGGAGGGCGTCCGGATTGCGATTGTTGGCCGGCCAAACGTCGGAAAATCATCGCTTCTGAATCAACTGCTGGGTCGCCAGCGTGCCATCGTGCATGAAGTGCCGGGCACTACCCGCGATGCGATCGACACAGACCTTGTGTTCGACGATCAGCGCATCACGTTGATCGACACAGCCGGCATTCGGCGTCGAGGTCGAATCGAAGCAGGCGTTGAGAAATACGGGGTGTTGCGCTCCTTGCGGGCAATCCAGCGGGCCGATGTGGCGCTGTTGCTGATCGATGCGACGGAGGGAGTGACCTCGCAGGATCAGCACATTGCCGGCTATATCCTGGACGAGTACAAGAGCGTGGTGGTGTTGGTCAACAAGTGGGACCTGGTGCCGAAGGACACGTACACCATGCCGGCTTACACCAAGCACGTGCGCTACGATCTGCGGTTCCTGGACTACGTGCCGGTGTTGTACATTTCGGCCAAGACAGGCCGACGTGTTCACCAGGTGTTGCCGACAGCCATGGACGTGTACGCGACCCGTTTCCAGCGTATCTCGACCGGCGAGTTGAATCGCCTGGTGCAGGACACTGTGGCGCGTCATGCACCGCCATCAAAGGCCGGCAAGCGGTTGAAGTTCCTGTATGCCACGCAAGCCGACGTTGATCCACCAACCTTCGTCTTCTTCGTCAATGATCCCCGGCTGGTGCACTTTTCCTACGCCCGTTTTCTGGAGAACAGTATCCGCGAGCGTTACCCGTTTCTGGGGACGCCATTGCGTTTCAGGTTCCGGAGGAGGTCATAGGGTGTGGCCTATTACGATACTGGCAGGATGACGAGGGCAGTCTTGCCGGCTTCGACATCGACCGTTGTCTCGTATACGTTGCCGCCGAGCACATATTGTACCGTGTAATGGCCGGCCGGCACGTTACCGAAGACGAAGTTCTCCCGCCAGTCGTCATCGGGATTTGCGCCTTCGCCGTAGGTTTCCGCGTCACCGCGCCAGTTGTTCTGGTCGTTGTACAGGCTGATCAGCGCCCCGGGGATGGAGTTTCCGTCGGCATCCAACAGTCGGCCAGCGATGGTGCCATAGCCCTTGAACGGCTTGATCCATAACTCAGGATCGCGAGTAGCGTCGTATGTGTTCTGGCCCACCCGGACTTCCAGATGGAGGTGAGGCCCCAGCGCGATACCGGCCGCTCCTACCTCGCCGATGATCTGCCCGGCTTCGACCGGCTGCCCGACTTCGACGCGCACCTTGCTCAGGTGGCCGTACAGGGTGAACACCGGTTGTCCGTGCCAGGTGCGGTCGTGCTTGATGACCACCAGTCGGCCATAGAAATCGGAGAACAGGCCATAGACCTGCGGATTGTCGAGGCCGGCGACGACGACCTGCCCCGGGCCAACGGCCAGGACCGGTGTGCCGGTCGGATTCTCGAACTCAACGCCGTGATGGACTTGGTAGCGGCCACGATACGTGGAGCCGTAGGCGTAGAAGCGGCTGACGACGTTGGTCCCGCCCGGTGCGATAGGGCGCTCGAACCAGTAGTGGTCTTCCGGCTGGTATGCCACCTGGGTCGGCTCCGGAGTCGGCGTGGGGGGCGTTGTTGGCGCAACTGTTGGCCGGGGGGTGGGGCTGGGCGATGGTGAGGGTGACGGAATTGTGGTGGCCGGCGGCACTGTCGGTGACGGTGCAGGTGACGTCGCCGTCGCGCTGGAGGACAGGGCGGTCGATGGACCGTCGTACCCGATGGCGGCGCCGGCAATAATCACGGAGAAAAGCACGGCACCAACCAGGGTTGTGACCAGGTCATCGACCGGCGATTGTTTTGGCATAGCTCAAAGTCACAAACAGGATGTCTTTCGTGTAGTCATTTTGGGCTACCCGCCTGAACGACCGCACCACCTCTGCAAAAGCTACGAAGTTCCATCATGGCCGCCGAAAGCACTGCCGGCGTGAGACGTGTTTACGGACCTTTGCAGGGGTGCGGTATCGCATAAACGGGCACATTATACCATAGTTCAGTCACATGCCAAATCATGCCAAGAGGACTCAGCATGCACTTCGATATCTTCACACTTTTCCCCGAGATATTCGTCGGACCGTTTCAGGAAAGCATCATCAAGCGTGCACAGGAGAGGGGTTTGGTTCGCATTGCTGTTCACGACATACGCGGCTATGCCACCGACAGGCATCACACGACAGATGATACGCCTTATGGAGGCGGTGGCGGCATGGTGATGAAGCCTGAGCCGATTTTTCGGGCCGTCGAGGATGTTCTGGGGGACGCGATCGGTGAAACGCCGATCATTTTGCTGACGCCGCAGGGCCGGCGCTTCACCCAGCAGATAGCGCGAGAACTGTCGGCCGGGGAGCGCCTGGCGTTGATCTGCGGGCACTACGAGGGGGTAGACGAACGAGTCCGGCAGCACCTGGCCACGGACGAGATCTCCATCGGGGATTATGTGCTCACCGGTGGGGAGCTGCCGGCCATGATCGTCGTAGATGCTGTGACACGGCTGCTGCCAGGCGCTCTGGGCGACCCCTCAGCCGCCGAGGCCGACTCGTATGCCACGGGCCTGCTGGAGCATCCCCACTACACGCGGCCGTACGACTTCCGAGGCTGGACGGTGCCGGACATCTTGCTGTCGGGACATCATGGGGAGGTGGCACGCTGGCGTCGGCGCGAGGCGTTGCGTCGCACGTGGGAACGCCGGCCCGATCTGCTGGAGAGCGCCGACCTGACCGAGGAAGACCAGGCATTCCTGGAGGAGTTGGGGCAGTCGGTGTGAGCAGAAGCTGTTGTTCTACCCAGCATTTCGTGTAGTCATTGAAACTACACCCATAACCAACACCACCACCCAAAACAACCAAACCCTACACGAAGTTACAACCACATCCATCTGCATTGGTGCGCAGATGCACCTCGCCCCTCAAATCAGGAACCCTGTGAAGGTGCTGGCTCCCCCCCAGGTTGCAATACTTGCTGAGCAGTATCAGTGTCGGTGATCAGGCAGTGGCAAAGCCGACCTCGCAATGCACCTGATATGGCTTCTACTTTCGTTGGGCCAGCAGCCATCACCACGATGTAGGGAATGCGATGAATTTCCTCCCAGTTCAGAGAAATGATGCGTGATTCCAGCGGAGTTGGAACGTGGCGACCGGAGGCATCATAGTAACGCATCAAAATATCGCCCACTGCGTTCTGCTGACGCAGATCGGCCATCTGCTCGGGCGTCAGGTAACCGGTACGCACCATCGTGCAGTCGGGTCCCACGTCACCCAGGCCAACGAAGGCGATGTCACATTGGCGAGCGTGTTCCAAAGCCGACCGTATGCTGGTTTCTTTCAGAATGGCATCACGGGCGGCCTCACTTTGCACAACCACGGGCACCGGCAATGTCTCCAAGGGTATGTTTAGGGTCCGGGCGATGAGCCAACTAATGCTGTAGGGGTTGGTCTGCCCGAGCATGCTGCCGGCCAGTTCATGGACGGTGCAAGGTACTGGCTGTTCCGGTGCTTCCAGGTAGGGGGCCATCCGGCTAACCGTTGTGCTCCATCCCACACCCAACCGACAGCCAGGACGCAGGATCTGCTTGAGGTGCTCGGCACCTGCCCAACCTACCGCATCCAGAGTATCGTCCACAGCGTTGCGCGTCTTGACCACGATAGCTTCTTCGACACCAAACGTCTGTTGCAGGCGACGTTCCAGGTCGTACTGCAAAGGCAACGGCTTGGTGATCCTGAACTGCACAATGCCGTCTCGTCGCGCCTTCTGTAGCAAGCGCGTGACGCTTACCCGTGATATACCCAGTCTCTTAGCGATCTGTTCATGGGTCAATTGGTCATCGTAGTACATCCAGGCTGCCAGCACCATCAGTTCTTCCTGATTGTTATCGGTCACAGGGCTCATGATGACTCTCCCAAGATGCGTCGGACCTCGGTATTTGCTTTGGAAAGAGCCTGCCGTGGCGTTACCTGACTGGTAAAGGCTGCGTAAACAGCCTCGTATAATGCACCCAGGAACGCCCCCGTCTTGGGGTGGATAGGGAGGGTTCCGGCTCGCTGAAGCATCTCATACTGTGCCGGCAACCAGGGGTAACGCCCCATCTCCTCCGGCGTGTAGCTACTGTGGCGCACAGGACTGCCGGCCACGCGTGTGATTTGACGATCTTGTTCCGGGCCGGTGGCTTTCAGTAGAACGGTCAAGACGGCCCGCTGCGTTGTATCTGGCTGATTAGCCGGCATGGCGATGCCCCAGGTGGCGTTCCAGGGGCGGGGGTAGGTTGCTGCCTGGTAAGCCTGGCGGTAAACATTGTCCGGATCGAGCATGATCGCAGCCGCTTGCCCACCCCAGGTTGTGGCCAACGCCGCACGCCCTTCCTTGATGACAGCCGCGAGTTCGGCGTTGCCGTAGGTGTGGGTGTCGGGTGGGCAAAAGCGACGAAGGTCACAGTAGGCTCGCAATGCCCGGATGCCGGCTGTGCTGGCAAAGGCAGGTTGTCCCGCCGGATCGAGCAATTCGCCCCCTTCTTCCCACAGAAATGGAAGCCAGTCGAGAAAGATTTCACTGGGGTGAGCTTTAAGGGCCAGGCCATAAACCTCTGGCGGCTGGTGAGCGCTGGCGGCCAATTCGCTCAAGGAGCCTGGCGAGACAATAGGTACACCGTTGCCTGTGAGGAGAGTGATTTTGTCCGCCCTGTAAAAGAGGATGTGTCCATCCGAGAAAAGAGGGAGCATGTATTGCTGTCCCTCGTAACGGCTCTCCTGGCCTATGGCGGGCAGCACCTCTCCAGGTCGGTATTCAGCCACCAGATCAGCCGGCAGAGACTCGATGATATCGTCCAGGGGTGCCAAATAACCGGCATCAGCCAGTTCGGGGATCCAGACATGTCCTGGCACGCATACGGCCTGGTATGGTGTCCTGGCAGCAGTGAGAGCTTCCATCAGCCGATCGCGGTATTCGGGCCATGGCACGATAGTGAGGGTGGTCTGCCACTCAGGGCGGCTCCGTAGAGTGTCGCGTAATACGCTCAATGCTGGATCATCCGGGCCAAGTAGACAAAGTGGCATTGGAAAGTCTCCATTCGTAGAGAAACTACATCTGTTCCACCAACTGTCGGAAATAGCGACAGTTTTCTACCAAATCGGGGCCGTGTTTGTGGAGTCCTCCTCCGATGAGAAAGATTACCTCTCGCCCGTAAAGCTCTAACATCTCAGGCACACGTTCCAGGCTCATGCCTCCACCGGGAGTTGGGAAGATAGGCTTGATATGGGCCATCGGTGTAGCAGTGCCCTCGACGATGCTGTGACACTCCTCCTGGCTAAAGGAGAAACGCCCCCCGTAGTTAGGGTAGATACTGGCATCAGCGCCGGCCAGACGGGTAATCTGTCCGAAGAGGGCGAAGTGAGAAATCCCGTTGTCGGGGCTGGTGACAAAACTGCCCTGAAAAGCTGGGTGACTCATAACAGGCAGGGCGATGCGATCGTCATCGGCCACCTGGCGCATGGTATCCAACCCAACCAGACCAGGCGCGATAAGCACTCCCCCTGCCCCCGCCTGCCTGGCAAAGAGGGCTCTTTGCAACACTTGACCAGCAGGGGCAATGATGTTGGGTATATAGATACACCTGTGCCCCGTCTCGTGGTTCGCTTGTTCCACAGCTTCGACGCAGCGCCGTACCCGCTCGTGGTATGGCGCGAATGGCTGGTTGGCCAGGCCGTGGTCATCTTTGATGATGTCGATGCCTCCCAGGGCAAACTGATAGGCGAGGTCGGCCAGACCCCTGGCCGAGAGCCCCATCGGCTTGAGCGCAGTACACAGCAGCGGCCGTTTCGGCACGTTCAGCCAGGTGCGCAATCCTTCTCGCCCAAAGCGTGGCCCTTTGAATACCCGGAGCAGACGAGGGGACAGGTCCAGGCGTTCCACTCGAATGCCCGGCTTGATGCTGCTGTTGCCAAAGATCACGTTCATCAGTTGTGTCAGTTCATCGCCCGACGTCTCAACCGCAAAGCTAACGACAGCTTCGCAGCGACCCGAATCCAGCAACCGCAAGGATTCAATGCGGCCCACAATATGGTTGCCAATGTCGCCTTCTGGCACCAGTTCGGCCGGGAACTCTACTGTCTGTTCAAGGCAGAGGTCTTCTGCCCTGGCCCGGGCTTCAGCTTCGTCACCGGCCACGTGGTAGACGACACTGAACCGTTCTCCGGACAGGTCCAGGGACGCAGGAGGAACCATCAGAGGGCCTCTGCCTTGGCTTCGCTGTGAACTGCCTCCAGACGAACCGCAGCCAAGTCGTCCTCGGTGATGCCGAGTGGGGTGTCGAGGAGTCCTTCCACCTCCTCAACCAGCGCAATGGCATCCAGCCCGTACTCGCGCATCAGATAGGGGCGGCTGGCTCCGTGGGCATAGGTGTCCTTGAGACCGATGCGCACCAGTTTCTTGCCCAGGCCGGCCGTGGCCATCACTTCGGCGACGGCTGTGCCAAGGCCGCCGATGATCGTGTGGTTTTCCATGGTGATGACGCCGTAGCGGGCCTGGGCGGCTGCTTCGAGCACGGCCGGGTCATCGAAGGGTTTGAGAGTGGAGATGTGCATGTGCTGGATGGAGACGCCTCTTTTGCGCAGGACTGTGGTGGCGCGCATCGCTTCTTCGGTGCAGATGCCACTGGAGAAGAGGGTGATGTCCGTCCCTGTGTCGAGCGTGCGGGCTTTCCCCAGACGCATCGGTTCGGCAGGGTCGAAGAGACGGGGGATTTCACCTCGCAACTGACGCACGTACACCGGACCGTTCACGGCCTGAGCCACATCGAGCACCGACTCGACGTCGGTGGCGTCACCGGTCTCCAGGATGGTCATATTGGGCAGGGCGCGCATCACGGCAATATCGTCAATGGCCTGATGGGTGGCGCCACCGGGGGTTGTTATGCCGGGCAGGAATCCAAACATGCGAACCGGCAAATTCGGATAGGCGATGGACATTGAGATCTGATCCAAAGCCCGTCGGTAGATGAATACGGCAAACGTGTGGACGAATGGAAAAAAGCCTTCGCGGGCCAGGCCGCCGGCGAAACTCATCATGTTCTGCTCGGTCATGCCCAGGGAAAAGAAGCGATCAGGATAGGTCTGGCGAAAGAGATCGATTTCCGTTGAGCTAGTCAAGTCTGCGGAAAGGACTACGACTTTCGGTTCGTCTTTTGCCCATTCCACCAGGTTACGAGCGTGCACACGTGTCAGAAGCTCCATAATCCGATACCCCTAATTCTCCTGCATTCGTGACAGGATCAGTCTGTAGCGGTCGCGTTCTTCCTCGTTCTTGAAGCGGACGTAGTGCAGTTTGGGCCGGCGTTCTTCAAGCAGGTGCACGCCTCGGCAGGGGTTGGTGTATGCCAGGACAATGAGCGGGCGGCCATCAGGCTCCAATTCGGCGGGTGCCGCCAGGGCTTCGACGTCGTGCCCATCCACCTGGAAAACTCGCGCGCCAAAGGCCTCCAGTCGCTGCTTGAGTGGTTCGATTTTCATCACGGTATCCATCCTGCCATCGGCCGATTGTCTGTTCACATCGGCATAGATGCCAACATTGTCCAGTTTGTAGAAGGAGAGCGTCTCCATCGCCTCCCAGGTTTGACCGATCATAAACTCTCCATCGGACATGAATACCCACACCCGACCCGTCTCCCCCTTCAGGCGGCGTCCCATTGCGATTCCCGCCGCCTGGCTCAGGCACTGCCCCAGCGAGCCGGCGGTGACCTCATGGCCTGGGGAGTGCTCGGCGCCGATCATCTCTACCGAACTGCCGTCCCGATTGAACATCGCCAGCCCTTCGGGAGCCATGCGCCCAACCTCGACTAACGTGGCATATAGCACCAGAGCGTAGTGAACGGGCGAGATAAAGAACCGATCCAAATCCGGGGCCTTTGGGCCGTTGTAGGCCACACCCGTCCGGTAGCTTGGGTTGTTCGGGCCAGGTACCCCGGGGAATGGTGGGGGAATCAGCGGAGCCTGGCTGGGTCCCAGTTGCATGACCCTGGTGTACAGGGTTGCCAGGATTTCCGCCGAGGAACACGCCTGGCTGAGATAGCCGCCGTTGTTCTTGATGGTAAACTCAAGTACGCGCCGGCGGATGCCCCAGGCGACCCGTCTGGCCTCCTCCTGCCATACCACAGTTTCTGACGTTACAATATCCATAGATGAATTACTCCTGCGCGTGTATGCCCCGCGATCGCCTGCGAGACCGGTTGGCGTCTCACGTTGCTCGCTTCACTTGTGCCGTGAGTTCGGCCAGGCTCTCCTCATAGGGTGGGTAGGCGATGCCCGCCTCAGTGATGATGGCCGTGATGTATTTGGCCGGCGTCACGTCAAAAGCGATGTTGGCCACCGGCGTGTCGTCGGGTGTGATTTGGGTCTCTCCTATGTGGGTAATCTCGCGGGCCGGCCGCTCCTCGATTTCTATCTCGTCGCCGCTGCTGGTGGCCATGTCGATGGTGCTGGTAGGAGCAGCTACGTAGAAGGGCACTTCGTGGGCGTACGCTGCCAGGGCCAGGTTGTAGGTGCCGATCTTATTGGCCGTGTCTCCGTTGGCGACGACGCGATCCGCACCCACCACACACAAATCAATCCCCACCGTGCGCATTAAGTGTCCCGACGCGCCGTCCACGATCACGGTGTGGGGAATGCCCTGTTGCTTGAGTTCCCAGGCGGACAAACGCGCTCCTTGCAGACGGGGGCGGGTCTCGTCCAGATAGGCGTGCACCTGCTTGCCATGCTCGTGGGCGATGCGGATAATCCCCAGCGCGGTACCATAGTCCACCGTGGCCAGACTGCCGGTGTTGCAATGGTGGATGATCTTGGCCGGGTCGGGGATGAGGGGTAAGGCATGCAGGCCGATTTGCTTGTTGGCTTGTACGTCCTCATCAGCGATGGCATGGGCCTCACCCAGAGTTGCAGCCTGGATAGCCGGGATGCTGTTCAGAGCCGGGTCGGCCACGCGGGCCATCACCCGATCAATCGCCCAAAACAGGTTCACCGCCGTGGGGCGGGCTGTGCGCAACACGTCAGCCGCCGTCTCTAGCTCAGTGCGAAGGGCACCAACGTCGCCGGCCCTGCTGTGAGCTGCGGTGACGGCCAGGCCGTAGGCAGCGGCCGCGCCAATGGCCGGCGCGCCACGAATGACCATCTCGCGGATGGCCGTCGCCACGCTGTGGTAGTCCGTGTAGTCCACGTACACTGTCTTGTGAGGGAGCTGGCGCTGATCTAGCATACGGACCACGCCGTCCACCCACTCAATGCTGCGAAAAGCACTCATCAGACCCTCCTTCCTCATCCTGAGAGATAGCTGGGCCTGGCAGACGTCACTATGTCTACCAGGTCATCAATAGAAGTGACCGTGTGCCGATTCATCAGCCACGCCTGGGCGATGTTGAGAGCCATGCCCTCGGCAGCGGCGCGGACGTGGTCGTCCTCAATCGTCCAGAAGTCATGCACATGGGCCAGACCGATCAGGCGACGCATCATCTCCGCTGCACCGAAGCCGGCTGTGTCTTGCAGTACCTGACGCATGTATTTCTTGCGGAAGAGCGACGAGGGCCAGTCGCCGTTGCCCTCATTTTCCCACAACGTGAGGAACTCAGTCTCAAAGGTGTTCCACGTTTCGCACAGTGTGTCCACAATCCACTGCCGGTAGGCAGCCCGTTCGTCCGGATCCTGGGCGTGGTACTCCTGGGCAGCGTAGCCCAACACCAGATTCCCCAGGTATGAGCCGACGTCGTGGCCCATGGGGCCAAAGAAGCCAAACTCCGGGTCCACGACCTTGGTCTCCTCTTCGTTGAGCAAAATCGAGCCGGTGTGCAGATCGTTGTGGATAAGAGCCTGCGCGTGGGCCATGTACGCTTCCTTCAGCAAGAAAATCTCACTGCGTAGTTCGTCGTTAGCACGGATTTGCTTCACCTGCGAATCGAGCAGTTCTGTCCAGCGATTGTTGGGGTGATCCATGTAGGGCTCGGTGAACACTAGGTCTTCCTGCACTTTGCACAGGACGGGATTGATGAACCTGGGCACCATTGCCTTCTTGTCAGCCGATGACAGGTACAAGTCCGAGGTGTAGAAAAGCGTGCGGGCCATGAACAGGCCTATATGCTCGGCGACCCTGGGATAGCGTTTTTGCTGCATTAGCCCTTCGCGCATGACCAAGTGCCGGTTCAAATCTTCCATGACAATGACGTGTCGCTCCGGGTCGTACAGGTAGAGGATGGGCACCTGGTCGGGGCAATAGCGTGCCTCGATCTCAAGAATGCCGTATTCGATCCGCTGGCGATCGAGCGGCATCTTAAAGTCAGGGTAGCGCCAGGCGTAGGGCAGGGCCTGTTTGACCAGCACGGACTTTTCGATTGGGTCGCTCTCGCTGAAAACACGGAAAAGCAGATTGACGTTACCTTCGGTGATAGGGACGCTGCAGAGCGCATCCTCGTTGTCGAAGATGATGGACATCAGGTCGGTGCTACGAATGTACTCAATGACGCTTTGTTCGTCAAATGGTTGACTCATTCGAGTTCCTCCAAGAGCTTTGATTGATTAGCTGCGGCGGGTCATGTAGAAGCTCAAGCCCAGTGAGATAATCAAAACTAACCCCTTGATGACATCCTGTGCGTACCAGGGCATATTCATCATCGTCAGGCCGTTGAGCATGAGGCCAACAAAGATGGCACCTAGCACACTACCGAATACGTTGGGACGACGTGCACCCAAGACGGCAAATCCAAAGAAGGTCGCTGCCACACCGTCCAGTAGATATGGGTCGCCGGCCTTGACTGCTCCTGAGCCGATACGGGCTGCCAGGACCAGCCCACCTGTGGTTGCCAGGAGCGCGCTGAGCACATAGGCCATGGTGCGATACAGGTTCACGTGGATCCCGGCCAGCCGGGCAGCTTCGATATTCCCGCCAACAGCATAAAGATTCCGTCCGAATCGGGTGAATTCCAGGAATACAAAGGCAATTACGGCGACGATCAACATCACGATCACCGGGAGCGGAATCCCTCGGAACCTTTCGCTGCTCAAGACAAACCCCTGGCCGAGTTTGAGGAAAACAGGGGAGATCTCGCCTTGTGCAATTGCTCGATCTGGGCTCCATGGGTTGGTCATGCCCTTGTAGACGGCATCGCCCTGGGTGATGCTCATCTGTAGTCCCTGTACCAGATATAACACACCCAGGGTGGCAATCAGATCAGGGATGCGAAGCTTAACGATCAGAAATGCGTTCACCAGACCAACCAGGGCTCCGACTATCAGACTGATTAACACAGCAACATACCAGGGAAGCTGCCAGATAATCATCAGTGCCGGCGTCAGAATGACCGCCAGTCCGGTGACAGCTCCTACCGATACGTCAAATCCATCTACTACCACAGAGATCGTGACACCAAGCGCTACGATGACGAGAATGGATACGGCACGTAGGATATCCAGGAAGTTGTCAAGCGATAAAAAGGATTTGGTTTTTGCGGAGAAGAAGATGATAAGCCCAAGGATCGCCAGGAGCATGCCATATTTGAGCAAAAAAGCGGTGAATTCCTGGGAAAAGCCTCCAGTCTGTGGTAAAGTTGTTGCTGATGATGAGTGGTTGCCCCTTGGTTTAGTTGCCTGACTATTTGCCATTCTTGCCTTCTCCGGTTTACAGTGGTTATGGTCGTACACAGTTGCCGGTGATCTAGACCCTGGCTCCGGTAGCATATTCCAACACGACCTGGCGGTCCGCCTCCGCAGCAGCAAATTCGGCCACAACGCACCCATCCCGCATGACCAGGACCCGGTCGGCCAGACCCAATACCTCGTCAATTTCGGACGAGGCAAAAATGACTCCCGCCTTCTCTGCTAATCGGCGTGCCTGGTTGTATACCTCCTGCTTGGCGCCCACGTCAATGCCCTGGGTCGCCTCATCGAAGATCATCACCCGTGGCTCACGTCCCATCCACCTGCCGATGACAACCTTTTGCTGGTTTCCCCCACTCAGATTCTTAACCTGCATTTCGGGTTCAGACGGGACCAGTCCCACTTGCCTGATGATATGCCGCGCATGACGGTTCTCACGTTGCCGCAGAACCCAGCCGGCTGCGGAAAACGATTTCAGAAAAGGTATGGTGATGTTCTCGCGCACGCTGTTTTCAACCCAAAGCCCTTGTCGCCGGCGCTCCTCGGGTATGAGAAAGATGCCGTGCTTGACGGCCGTCCCTGGACGGCTGAAACGTACCCGCTGGCCTTTGATTAAGATTTCGCCTGAGTCTGGATTCTCAGCTCCAAAGAGGAGATGTAGCAGCTCTGTCTTGCCGGCACCGGTCAAACCGGTAATGCCGAGGATTTCTCCGCGGTGCAGTTGAAAGCTTACATCGTGGACGCGCCCCCGTTGTCCCAGGTTGCGTACTTCCAACACGACCTCGCCTCGGTTATGCTCATTCCTGGGGGGGAATGTCTCTTCTGCGGGCATGCCGAGCATCGCTTCAACAATCTGCGTCAAGTTGAGGTTGCCCGTGAAGTGAGCTACTTTGCGTCCATTTCTTAGAACGCTCACTTCATCGGCGATTTCCCGCACTTCGGCCAGACGGTGAGAGATGTAAATGATTCCCACGTCTCGTTCCTTCAGGATGGAAAGGAGTTCAAATAAACGGTCTATCTCCTGCAGACCGAGCGAGGACGTCGGCTCATCCAGAATAAGATAGGCGAGGTGACGTGAAAGGGCGCGGGCGATAACCAGAAGCTGTTTCTGATGCAAGGACAGATCTTCAACGCGTTTGCGAACGTCTATTTCTAGCCCCAGGCGCTCGGCCATCTGACGCGCCTCTTTGTGGAGTTGACCCGTACGGATGAACGTGCCTGTTCTGCCGGAAGCCAATCTCTCAATCAGCAGATTTTCAGCCACACTCAGGTAGGGAATCAAGGTGGTATCCACTTCCTGATGCACCACTTGAATCCCTCGCGCCAGCGCGTCGGCCGGCCTGGTGATCGTGACCGGGGACCCGTCAATCTTGATCTGGCCCTGGTAGTCGGGGTAGTAGCCACTCAATATCTTGACGAGCGTGCTTTTCCCGGCACCGTTGGCCCCTACCAGGGCATGAATCGTCCCACTGTGCACCTCGAAGTTCACATCTTCCAGGGCCACCACACCAGGAAAACTCTTACCCAGGCCAAATGCGTTGATGCTGCCCATAGAGAAAACCCCAGTTGTCGCGTAACCTATGTGCAAGTTGTGAAGGGCGTCGTGGGGGGACGCCCTTCACAACAGAATCGCCAGGCTCTACTTGCCTCGCAGTTCGCACATCCAATCATACCAGGAAAGGGAGCTTTCGCCCAGGGTGGGGAGCGCCTGGACCAACTCGTCCATGTTGGTGATGTTGTTCTGTAGCAGGAAGTCCTGGGTGATCAGTTCCGGCGCTACCAGCAGGTACTTGTCCACCTTCTCACCGGCGACTAACGCAGCAGCAGAGCGCACAGCCAGCCGGCCCACGTTGTACGGATCCGTTGCCACCGTTGCAACCCAGGGGCTGTTCGGCTCGGTCATCATCTGGATGTCCTCGTTGGTGATGTCCACCGAGTACACTTTGATCTGGTCCGACTTGCCGGCCTGCATGATCGCACGGACGGCACCCTTGGCGAACTCGTCCCACATAGCCAGGGCGACGTTGGCCTCGGGGTGCTCTTTCATAGCCGCTTCCATGCGGGTCTGGGTGTCGGCGGCGGTATTGTCGGTGACAGCACCGATCTTGGCCACTTCCTTCAGGCCAGCGTAGCGCCACTTGAAGTTTTGCCAGGAGCGGTCACGCTTATCGAGGGGGGCGAAGCCACCGACGTTGACATAGACCACGTTGGCGTTGCCACCATAGTCAGTGGCCAGCTTCTTGGAGAGCTGGAAGCCGATGAACATATCGTCCTGCTCGATCTCGGGCACGTCGGGGTTTTCGACCACCAGGTCGAAGGTGACGACTTTGATGCCTTTAGCCAGGGCTTCGTTGATCTTGGGTTGCAGGGGGTCGGGGCGACCGTGATCCACAATGATGGCGTCCACGCCCTGCTGGGTGAAGTTCTCCATGGCGGTGACCATCTTGGCCATATCGCCTCGGGCGTTGGCCTCCACCAAGTCAACACCCAGTTCGTCGGCCATGGACTGGGCGCCGGCCAGGTAGCGCTCGAAGAAGCTTCCCTCACCCACCTCGCGCACCAGCGCAATGCGTGGCTTCTGGGTGCCACTGAAGGCGGCGGGAAGTGGCACATTGCTTACGTCGGCACAAATGCCTGCCGCGCCACTGGCCGCCCCGCCGGCAGCCGCCGCGGCGGTCGCGGGCATCTTGGCACCATTGCGCTCCAGCACAGGGGCCATCCAATCATACCAGGAAAGGGAGCTTTCGCCCAGGGTGGGGAGCGCCTGGACCAACTCGTCCATGTTGGTGATGTTGTTCTGTAGCAGGAAGTCCTGGGTGATCAGTTCCGGCGCTACCAGCAGGTACTTGTCCACCTTCTCACCGGCGACTAACGCAGCAGCAGAGCGCACAGCCAGCCGGCCCACGTTGTACGGATCCGTTGCCACCGTTGCAACCCAGGGGCTGTTCGGCTCGGTCATCATCTGGATGTCCTCGTTGGTGATGTCCACCGAGTACACTTTGATCTGGTCCGACTTGCCGGCCTGCATGATCGCACGGACGGCACCCTTGGCGAACTCGTCCCACATAGCCAGGGCGACGTTGGCCTCGGGGTGCTCTTTCATAGCCGCTTCCATGCGGGTCTGGGTGTCGGCGGCGGTATTGTCGGTGACAGCACCGATCTTGGCCACTTCCTTCAGGCCAGCGTAGCGCCACTTGAAGTTTTGCCAGGAGCGGTCACGCTTATCGAGGGGGGCGAAGCCACCGACGTTGACATAGACCACGTTGGCGTTGCCACCATAGTCAGTGGCCAGCTTCTTGGAGAGCTGGAAGCCGATGAACATATCGTCCTGCTCGATCTCGGGCACGTCGGGGTTTTCGACCACCAGGTCGAAGGTGACGACTTTGATGCCTTTAGCCAGGGCTTCGTTGATCTTGGGTTGCAGGGGGTCGGGGCGACCGTGATCCACAATGATGGCGTCCACGCCCTGCTGGGTGAAGTTCTCCATGGCGGTGACCATCTTGGCCATATCGCCTCGGGCGTTGGCCTCCACCAAGTCAACACCCAGTTCGTCGGCCATGGACTGGGCGCCGGCCAGGTAGCGCTCGAAGAAGCTTCCCTCACCCACCTCGCGCACCAGCGCAATGCGTGGCTTCTGGGTGGGATCAGCAAAGGCTGCAGGAAGGCCGGCAGTTGCCGGCGGGGGCGTTTCGGCAGCCTGTGCGGCTGGTTTCGCCTCCTGTGGCGGGGCCGTGGGAGCCGATGTGGTCGCTGTTGGAGATGGTTCTTGGGACTGGCAGCCGGCAGTGACGGTCAAGAGAAGGGCTACCAGCAATACCAGGTAGACCACCAGGAACACGGGGTTCCTGGATCGATAGTGGGAAGACATTGCTTTCTCCTCTCTTTTTCTGTGGCCTTGAGACAGGGGGCATTTGTGCCTGGGTCAGTGGAAGAGATTGAGAGTTGGGTCCGGCCTTCTTGCGGCATGGGAGATGCTGCGCAGCATTATTCGATTCGTGTGCCTCTTCCCTCCTTCCTCTTGCCACAATTGCACATGTGATTGCACAATTATTCATTTGTGCACGATTGTTCGCATTATACCATGGTTATCGATCTGTGTCAAGAGTTTCGGCCCGTTTGTCGAAACCACCAATATCTGCTATAATCTCCGCTTGTGATTTATGCCAGACATTGAATTTGTGAGGTGAAAGAATGGCCAGCATTGACCTGCTGCGTGCCGTCGAGCAGGAGCAGATGAAAGCGGAGCTCCCGGAAATCCGTCCCGGCGACACCGTTCGGCTGCATTTCCGGATTGTTGAAGGGGAGCGCGAGCGCATCCAGCCCTTTCAGGGCGTGGTGATGCGCATCCGTGGCAGCCAGTCCAATCGCAACGTCACGATCCGCCGGACCGGGGCACACGGTGTCGGGGTGGAGCGAACGTTTCCCTTGCACTCACCCCGTGTGGAAAAGATCGAAGTGCTCCGCCATGCGCATGTCCGCCGTGCGAGGTTGTACTTCCTCCGCGATCGACGAGGCAAAGCAGCCCGGCTTCGCCAGAAGCGCCAGCGTTAAACCTGTGATGTGAAACGCAAAACGTGAAACGTGAAGCTTTCCTGTGGTGGAAACTGCTTCACGTTTCACGTTTTGCATTTCACATCGCGCTGACATGGGGGAAATGCGAGACCCAAACCTCGCCGAAGAATTGGCTCTGTGGCGCGCCGGCCTCCACCTCATCGCCGGCATCGACGAGGCCGGACGCGGAGCCATGGCCGGCCCGGTTGTTGCCGCCGCCGTCATCCTCCCTCTGCACGCCCCCGATGCGCTCTGCCGCACGCTGGCCGGCCTCCGTGACTCCAAGCTGCTCACCCCCTCTAAGCGCGACCATTTCTTCGACCTGATCCACCGCACAGCCCTGGCCATCGGGGTCGGGGCAGCATCGGCTCCGGTCATTGACACAGTGGGCATCGCGCCAGCGGCGAGGCTGGCGATGCTGGGTGCCATCAGCCGGCTGGGCCACCAGCCCGATCACCTGCTAATCGACGCCTTCGAGCTTCCCTGCCCGCCGGCCCCGCAGCGTGCCATCATCAAGGGCGACCGCAAGTGCCTCTCCATCGCCGCCGCCTCGGTCATCGCCAAGGTGACCCGCGACCGCCTGATGGTCGAACTGGACGCTGCCTACCCGGAATACGGCCTGGCCCGGAACAAGGGCTACGTCACCCAGGCCCACAAGCTGGCCCTCCACCACCACGGTCCCACCTCCATCCACCGGCTATCCTACGCGCCGGTGCAGGCTGAATTGGCGCGCCGGCATGCCTGGATGACAGTCCCCTGAATGAATTCACGGTCTGATACCCCAAAACACGTTGAAATGTGTTGAAACACGTTTCCGATAGCAGACACCGAATTCATTCGGTGGGCCGGCTGGCGCGGGCCGGCATCCAGGTGTATAATTCGACAAGCTACGATGGGCGAAGGTCCCCCGACCAAGCCCGATTCCCCCGGTCAGGAGACCTTCGGCGACCGGCGAAGACAAGAACCGCAACCTCTGGGAATCGCTGCACCTGTCCTACGCGGACCTGAGCGACGTGCAGCAGTTGGTGTTCACCCGACTGGCAACCTGCTTCGGCGAGACGACCGGGTTGGAGCTGCTGGCCGGCGTGTGTGGCATGACTCCGACGGCATGCGAGGACCACGTGGGCCGGCTGGTGGCCCGCTGGTGGAGCGCCAGGGGGACCGCCTGAGCCTGCACGAGTTGGTCCGCGACTTCGGGCGCGACATCCTTGGCGAAAACCTACAGGCCATTCGGGATCAGGTTCTGGAGGCAGCTCTGACCTACGCCAATCGATACGCCGAAGCAGCGCCGGAACACCACGACAAGCTGGAAGCCGAGCTAGACAATCTATTGACAGCCGAGCCTGGAAGAGAAAGAGAGTTGAAGGCTAGAGAGTGAAAGGTACGGGGGTGGTTTGCCGCGTGGTTGGGGTTGTGAAAGCCAGGTATGACAGCGAGTTTTTGAGGATTGACCAAATTCGTTAAATCCCAGGATCCGTTGTCATATCCATGCATAAGGATTTCCACCGAGAAGAACTAGAGAATGTGCTGAAGTTGCTGAAACACCAATGCTGTGGTATTATCGTTCTCAGGAACACGAGGGATACAACCCATGAAAGCAGAATACGACTTTTCCAGGGGCGAACGTGGCAAGTTCTACAACCCTGACGCCGTGCTCAGTTTTCCCATATATCTTGAGCTAGATGTGGATGAGTTCATACGCCAGATCGCTCGGCAGGGCCGGACCTTACATCCCTTCACATCTCATGACCAAAGACCCACGGCGAGGTCTGGGTGCTCGAGGTGAGCAACTCGCCGCCCAACACCTGGATCGCGAAGGCTACACCATCCTCGACCGCAACTGGCGCTGCACCGCCGGCGAACTCGACATAATCGCTCAGGAAGGTGAAACCCTGGCCTTCGTCGAGGTGCGCACGCGGCGGGGGAGCGCCGGCCCCACCCCCGAGCAATCCATCACGCCGGCCAAACAGGCCAAACTCATCGAGCTGGCCCAAACCTATCTCCAGGAACACCACCTCACCGACACCCAGTGGCGCATCGACTTTGTCGCCGTGGAGATGGATGGGAGGGGGGTGCTGCGGCGGGTGGAGCTTTTCCGCAATGCGGTCACCGGGTGGTGAAGTCGAAAGGGGGAAAAAGGAAAAAAGGGGAAAGCGAAGGGGCCAATCGATCTCCCTTTTTCCTTTTTTCCTTTTTCCCTTGTTCCAGACCATGACCCAGATTCGACTCGAGAACGTCACTATCCGCTTCGGCGAGATCGTCGCGCTGGACCGCGTCGATCTGCTGGTGCGGCATGGGGAGACGATGGGGGTGTTGGGGCCGTCGGGGTGTGGCAAGACGACGCTGCTCCGAACCATCGCCGGCCTCATCCGGCCCGACGCCGGCCACATCTACTTCGACGGACATGACATAACCAGGTTACAGCCACGGGAGCGGGGAATTGGGATGGTGTTTGAAGGTTTTGCCCTGTACCCGCACATGGACAGCCAGGATAACATCGCCTTTCCGCTGCGCGTCCGGCACGCAGAAGAGGTAGATGTCGAAGTCAGGGTGAGAGCCACGACGCGCCGGCTGGGCATCCAGCGCTGGCAACTCCTGGGGCGCCGGCCCGGCACGCTGGCCGCCGGCGAGCAGCAGCAGGTGGCCTTGGGCCGCGCCCTCATCGCCAACCCCACCGTGCTGCTGCTGGACGAACCCATGGGCAACCTGGACGCCCATACGCGGGCCTGGACGCGTGCCCAACTGGGTCAGTTGATGGACGAACTCCACATCACCGCCGTCTACGTCACCCACGACCAGCAGGAAGCCATCGCCCTGGCAGACCGCATCGCGGTGATGCGCGCCGGCCAGATTGTGCAGGTAGGCACGCCCGGTGAACTGCGGGTGCGGCCGGCCAACGTGTTCGTGGCCCAGTTTGTGGGATCGCCGGCTATGAACATCCTGGACTCGCGTGTTCAGGGGGAATTCCTGTGGATCGAGGGAACCACAGCGCCGGTGCCTTTGCCGCCGGTTCGTCGCCACCTCCACGACGGCCCCATCCTGGCCGGCATCCGGCCCGAGCACCTGACCCCGAGCGAGGCCGGCCCGCTGCCGGTGCGCGTCACCCTGGTGGAACCGGTGCTGGCCCATCGAACGCAACGGGTGTACGGCGAGCTGGCCGGCCGGCCCATCGTCGCAGAGGTGCCGCTGCAACACGCTGTTCGCCGTGGCGAGACGCTCACCTTCTCGGCGGGTCCATCGGATATCCATCTGTTTGATTGCGATGATGAAACCCGCATCTCGTAGGGGCAAGGCAAGCCTCGTCCCTACAGCAGGCGCATCCCGCATCCCGCATCGCCGGCCCGACAGTGGCTCTCCGTACATTTGTTCCGGTGGCAGCCGCGTGTTATAATTCAGGTGAATTCTGCGTAGAACTGCTGAGAGTCTGGAGGCCGAAAAATGCCATCCCCTGTGCCGTTGCTGGAACCCGACCCCGATGTGCCACTGGACCTGAGCGCAGCCGTGGCGGCCGTCTACGAACGCGGCGGATACGCCGACCTGATTGACTATCGCCGGCCACCACCTCCGCCAAAGCTGTCCGAAGCTGAAGCAACGTGGCTGGACGAGCGGCTGAAGGAGCAAGGGTTACGCTGACTTTGGCCAGCCAACCCGCGCGATGATCTGATGCCACGGTCACGATGAAACCCGCATCCCGCCTCTCGCATCCCGCCTCTCGCATCCCGCCTCTCGCATCCCGCCTCTCGCGCCGTCCTGAGGCCCCTCCCGAGCCTGTCGAGGGGCCCGTCGAAGGGCATCCCGCATCCCCCATCCCGCATCCCCCATCCCGCATCCCCCATCCCGCATCCTGCCTCTCGCATCCTGCCTCTCGCATCCCGCATCCCGCCCCCCTGATCGCCGTCATCGGACCGACAGCCGCCGGCAAGACCGCCATCGCCATCCGCCTGGCCGAGGATTTCGACGGCGAGATCGTGTCGGCTGACTCGCGCCAGATTTACCGGGGCATGAACATCGGCACCGCCAAGCCCACGCCCGAAGAGCGGACGCGTGTGCCGCATCACCTGATTGACATCGTGGACCCGGACGAAGAATTCCACGTCGCGCAGTTCCAGGCGGTGGCCTACGCCGCCATCGACGACATCCACCGGCGGGGAAAGGTGCCGTTTCTGGTGGGGGGGACGGGTCAGTACGTGCACGCCGTGGTCGAGGGCTGGCAGATTCCACCGGTGCCGCCCGACCCCGATCTGCGGGAACGGCTCCGCGCCGAGGCCGAGGAACACGGCCCCGAGCACCTGCACCGCCGGCTGGCCCAGATGGACCCCGAGGCGGCTGCCAGAATTCACCCCAACAACGTCCGCCGCGTCGTCCGCGCCCTGGAGGTGTACGCAGCGACAGGCCGGCCCATCTCCCACTGGCAGGAGAAGCAGCCGCCGCCGTACCGTGTCCTGCAGATCGGGCTGACGATGGACCGCCAACTGCTGTACGAGCGCATCGACGCGCGGGTGGATCAGATGATGGCGGAGGGGCTCGTCGAGGAAGTGCGCGGCCTGCTGGAGCGAGGGTACACGTTTGAGCTGCCGGCCATGTCCAGCCTGGGCTACGGCGAGTTCACGCCCTACTTCCGGGGCGAGTCCACGCTAGAGGAGGCCATCCAGGCCATCAAGCACGAGACCCATCGCCTCGTGCGCCATCAGTACAACTGGTTCTCCGAAAACGACCCGAACATCCGCTGGTTCGATGTGGGGGATAACGGATACCCGGATATTGCCGGCCTGGTGGCCGAATTCCTATCTGAGCCGTAAAACGTGAAACGTGAAACGTGAGACGGTCACCACAGGATGACTTCACATTTCACATTTCACGTTTCTCACGTTGGGCGAAGGTCCAATGGGGACCCTCTCCGGCGGCGGTCAGGCGACCTCGCCCAACAGGGGCCGGTATCCTCGCTAACGCCCGGCCATCTCTCCTGCGACGGTTGCCCGGAAATCCACGTGCTTGTGCCTGACGACCCCGCCGTCGAAGTCCGCAGCACTCAGCACGACGGTGTCTGGGCTGTTGTAGCAACTTTCCAGCATGAAGCCCCTGTAATCCGTCGGCAGGCTCACGCTGAGCTCGACGCCACCCGATACATCGATGTTGCCAAAGTACACCAGGCCGGATGGGATTGTGTACAGCGTCCGGCGCGCACCGTTGGCCAGGAACCTGGCCGTCACGGGCACGCCTTCCAGCGGGATGTCAAGGCGACCCGCGAAGTAGCCATCACAGCGGTAGTCGATAAACACCCGCGCGGTGAACTTGCCCGTGCCGGGCGGCGGCACAATCACCATCGTGGGCTCGGTGTCCGTGTTGTTGTCCGGGTTCGGATCGGGGGTGGAGGAGCCAACCGTCACGCTGTTCGTGATCTCGGTATCGGCATCCGGTATCGGCGCAGTGACGACAACGGTGATCACAGGCGCATCACCGACAGGCAGGCTGGCCCGGGTGCAGGTGACGACTCCGCCGGCCTCGCTGCAGCTCCAGCCATCCCCGGAGGCGCTCTCGAAGGTCACGCCCTCCGGGAGGGTGTCCACGACCTCGACCTCATCCGCTGCGTTCGGTCCCGCATTGTTGACTGCCAGGGTGTAAGTCAGCACCGCCCCGCCATCCACCGGGTCAGGGTCATCTGCTTTGACCACTGACAGATCGGCCCGGCGGATCACCTGGGTTTCCTCCGTGGCCGTGTTGTTGCTCGGGTCCGGATCGCGCTGGTCGCCGGTCACGCCGGCCGTGTTGGTCAGCATGGTCCCATCAGCCGTTGAGGAGTCCACAACGACAACTACTTCAATCGTTGCTGTAGCGTTCACCGCCAGGTCGCCCAGATTGCAGGTGACGGTGCCGCCGGCCTCGCTACAGCTCCCCTGGCTGGGCGTGGCTGAATCAAAGCTCGTCTCTGGCGGAAGCGTATCGGTGACTGCCACGCCGGTGGCGTTCGACGGACCGTTGTTGGTGACAGTGAGGGTGTAGGTCAGGTTGTCGCCGGCAATCACCGGGTCCGGGTCATCCGTCTTGGTGATGGCCAGGTCGGCCTGCCCGATCACCTCAGTCTGAGCCGTGGCCGCATTGTTGGTCGGATCAGCGTCGGGCTGGTCCCCCGTCACTTCGGCTGTGTTCGTCAGCGTTGTTCCATCGGCCGTTGAGGGATCTACCACGACGACCATCTCAATCGTTGCCGTGGCGCTCGCCGCCAGATCGCCCAGATTGCAGGTGACGGTGCCACTAGCCTCGCTGCAACTGCCCTGGCTCGGCGTCGCCGACTCGAAGCTTGTCTCCGGCGGGAGTTGGTCGCTGAGCGTGACCCCGGTGGCGTCGGACGGGCCGTTGTTGGTGACAGTGAGCGTGTAGGTCAGGTTGTCGCCGGCGAACACCGGGTCCGGATCATCCGTCTTGGACACAGACAGATCGGCCACAGCAGTGGGCGCGAAGACCGACCCACAAACGGCCACTGAAGATGCATCTCCAAGGTTGCCGATAATCCCATCGATAGTGCCCATGCTGATATCGATGGTCACCAGATTCTTGGTATTGATGTTCACCGTATACCAGACCCCGGTCGGCGACCGGACAATGGTGCATCCCATAAACGCCTGATCCGGGGGTTCCACCATACCGCTCTGCCCCCCCACAACCACAGTGGATGCGTCCGAGGGGTTGGTCTCGAGGAGCAGATTCGGGATTTCGACTCCCTTGACAGCACCGACTGAGAAGAAGGAGGCGCTGTCAGGATCCCATTCCAGGCTCGACGTTGAGAAGCCGGTGTCACCCACCAGAGTCACGGCTCCCGTCACCGTATCCACGATTGACAGTCTGCCGCTGGGTCCCTCCACCGAGTAGAGCTTCCCGTCCGCCCCAAAAGCAATACCTCGCCCTTCAATAGGTCGTTCAGTCTGTACCAGCTTGTGAGCAGTTCCCGTCGTGGGGTCCACAGCGACGACAAAGTCCGTGCCCAGGGCATTGTCCCTCAACAAACCCAACAGCGTTCCCGCTGGAATGGACACACCGCCAGGGCCCGGGATGGGCTCGTTGGACCGGGCTAATGCTGCCATTCCAGAATCGAAGCCGGTCGGACCCACAACGGTTGCCAGGCCCGTCGCTGTGTCAATCTCGACGATTGTGTGGTTCACGTTATCGTGACCAAAGAGGGCCCAACCCGCTGGTTCCTGCGCCCCAACCGAGGAGGTGATCCCCAGTGCTGATAGCAGGAGGATCACCAGGCCTAACAACATGAGTTTGGACAACCTTGACTCCATCTTTTCCTCCTCGCGCTCTGTCTGATGAAGTTCGAGGAACGACAGGCCAAACTTCATCGGGTACAGTGCCGAACGTGATCGTGTTGCAATGATTGTTTGGGAATCGGCAAGCACACTCTCGTGTGCAGCCACAACAATGACTGAGGAAACGCTGCCTCAGGGACAGGAGAACTTGATTAGGGGGGACAATCTCAGTATACCAGAGAAGCCGCCAATTGTCAAATGTGATCGACGATTTTACAATTTTCTAACACTTGTATGTCATAGAAGTTACGAATTTACGGAACACTTATCAGTGATCAGTAACATGTCGCCATTGCTGGGCATCTGGCAAGCGGAGGGCCTGGCCATCGTGCACGGCGCCGGCAGCCCCGACCCCACGCGCAGCCACTTCGACGCGATGGTGGTATTACCCAGCAGGAACGACTGCTGAGAAACACCGTGCGTTACCTGATTGTTTTCTCAAACTTCATTAGTCGTTCCCCTCGGTCTCGTTTTGCAACCTGAAGTGACCAGCAGGTAGAGTCAACCTTCAACCTGTCGCCGGCCTCGTTTGTGCCAATAGCGGGCCAGACCCTGCCAGCTTTGCTCGACCGGTGTCACCAGTTCGTAGTTTGCTCTGACGTTGGCCGGCACATCCGGACCCAATTCCTCATCAGCCAGCGCTTGCAGGTGGGCGATCTGCGCCGGCTCATCCTCGCCGCCGGCCAGCCCCAGGCGCACGGCCTCAGCCCAACGGAGCAGACGGGCGCGCAACTGTTCAATGTGCTCGGCCGGATCGGTCACGGGACCAAAATGGAAGAGCAGCAGCAGATCCGGTCCCAGCGCGCGTAGTGTATCCAGCGTGCCCTGCCAGGCTTCAAGATCGACCTCCGGCGGGGGTGTCGCCGGACGCACGTAGGGCATGCCAGGCAGCCGCACGCCGGCCACATCCCCAACGAAGGCCGCGCCACTGCCCTCGTCGAAGTATGCCACGTGGTGATAGGCATGCCCCGGCGTGTCATACACACGCACGAGGCGTCCACCCAGGCGAAGCACCTCGCCCCCACTCAGCGGAATGAGGTTTCGCTCTGGCACCGGCCGCACCTCGCCCCACAGAACCCCCAGCAGGTCGCCGTAGAGCCGGCCTGCACTGCGCAGGAGGCGCTCAGGAGCCATCAGATGGGGTACACCACGCTGATGGACGTACACGCGCAGCGCGGGGTAGCGTGCGACCAGTGTACCTGTGGCGCCGGCGTGGTCCAGGTGGATGTGTGTCAGCAGCAGCGCTCGCACGTCGTCGAGCGTCAGGCCATGCGCGGCAAGGCCGGCCTCCAGGCTGCCCAGCGTGCTGGCCGGGCCAGGGTCCACCAGGGCCGGCTCGTCGCCCAGCAGGACGTAGGTGCCGTTCAGTCGGGGAAGCCCGAGAAGTTGGAGATCAACAAGACGTAGATCGTCGGGAAGGGATGTGTGCTGTGAATCGGTCATGAGGTTTGCATTCGAATTGTCCGTATGCTACAATCTGCACACAGTTCGGCGGTCGCACAAAGTCTCCTGATCAGGTGAATGAAGAACAGGGCATGAGCGATGAGCGATAGTTATGGCCAGACATCGGAAATCGATCTTTCGGTTTCGCAAATCATTGAAGGCGACGCTCTGACCGATTTGCGCAGACTGAAGGATGACTCTATTCAATGCTGTGTCACTTCGCCACCCTATTGGGGCCTCCGGGATTACGGTATTCCAGGGCAAATCGGCGCGGAAACTGACGTGTATGAGTATATCCGCCACTTGCGCGGTGTCTTCGCTGAAGTGTATCGAGCGTTGACGCCGGATGGAACCCTCTGGCTCAATCTTGGTGATTCCTACACCAGCGGGGGGCGCACCTGGCGGGATGCCGACACAAAGAACCGAGCAAGGGGGATGGATTATCGCCCCCCGACGCCAAAAGGGCTGAAGCCCAAAGACCTGATTGGCGTACCCTGGCGCGTGGCTTTCGCATTACAGGAGTTTGGCTGGTACTTGCGTTCAGACATTATCTGGTACAAACCGAACTGCCAACCAGAATCTGTAAAGGATCGCCCAACGCAAGCGCACGAGTATATCTTTCTGTTCTCAAAGTCCGAGAAGTACAAATACAATTATAAGGACATTATGGAACCGGCCAAGTCCCCGGGCCAACTACGAAATCGCCGCACCGTGTGGCAAGTCAATACCAACCCACTCCCCGAGGCCCACTTTGCTACCTTTCCTCCTGAACTGATCGAGCCATGTATATTGGCTGGAACCGATGAGGGCGATGTCGTCTTAGATCCCTTCTTCGGCTCAGGAACTACCGGTGTTGTGTGCCAACGGCTGAAGCGGCGGTTCATTGGCATAGAGCTGAATCCAGAGTACATCGAAATCGCTCGCCGTCGCCTGGCAGACGCGGCAAGTTTACAGCAGAAACAACGCAGTGGCAACCGGCGAACTCTGCTGAAGCAACTAAGACTCATTGACGGACAATCATGATGCACGCCCCCTTCCCCGTTCTTGAACCAGACCTGCAAATCTCGTTCTTGCTCAAACTCCGACGAATGCGAGATGAATTATTGCAGCAAGCGCTTCTCGAAACTATTGAGCGTTGTGATTTGCCTCGCCTTGATCAAGAGTTAGCGCAGTTTGCAGGCGGCGAGAGATTGTCGAAGTTAGCAGCACAGGGACTGCGGGGCGAATTGGCATTTCCAACCCCTTATCTTCTAGAGATGAACCCCCACCTGCTGGGCTATTATCGGCTGCTTCTTGGTTTCTCGAAGAAACATTTCTATGATCAAGGCCCGTTCAGGCAGTTCAAAGTGATGGAAGAGGCGGGGCACCTGCCGCGCTTTCCTGAGCGAATCTCGGCATTGTGTCGTAGCATGATCGAGAGCGCCTGGATTCTAGTCAATGCGACAGACCCGGTGACAAAGAGCGAACTGCACGAGCTCACTTTGTTGACTCTGGGGGCTCAATTCCGAGGCAGTGCCAACAATCAGATCGGTACCAACGCCACCAAATTGGTGTTTGAAATCCTACGAGACATCGTTGATACAGCGGTAATTGAGGAAAGCGTGCGTCGGATTGTTCTCAAGAACGCTGCTGGTCGTGAAGTTGTCATTCAGTTCTCCGCAGATCCGGACATAACGATCCAAGAACGACTCGCATCTGGGCGGTACAGACCGTTGGTGGCCATTGAAGTAAAAGGGGGTAGCGATGCTTCCAACATCTACAACCGGCTAGGGGAGGCTGAAAAGAGCCATCAAAAGGCTCGTGGCGATGGGTACTTTGAGTTTTGGACTATGGTACGCGTTGAGATCGATGCAGATGTAGCGCAGATCAATAGTCCGACCACAACAAGATTCTTCCTCATAGACCGGATCCGAAAACCGGATCTACCCGAGCACCAGGAATTCAGGGATCACGTTGCTGCGGTCACTGGCATACGGGATATTTAAGGCACACGAAGAACCTCACTCATGGCCAAGCCAACACCCCTCTACCGTCAGTATCTGGAAATCAAGAAACAACACCCGGACGCGATTCTGTTCTTCCGGCTGGGAGATTTCTACGAGACCTTTGACGAAGATGCCAGGATCGCAGCGAGGGAGCTGGACCTGGTGCTCACGGGTCGGCAGCTCACCGCCGGCGGTGATGAGCGCAACCCCATGGCCGGCGTGCCCCACCACGCCGTTGAGGGCTACATTGCTAGGCTGATCGAGAAAGGCTACCGCGTAGCCATCTGTGAGCAGGTGGGGGAGCCTGTCGGAGGGCTGATGCCCCGTGAGGTGACACGCGTGGTGACGCCGGGTACGGTGGTAGAGCCCGGTCTGCTGGAAGACAAGCGCAACAACTACCTGGCGGCGCTGGTGGTAGATCGTGACCATGCCGGCATCGCTTATGTTGACATAACAACCGGAGAATTTCGGGCGACCCAGGTCGATGGGGAGGGGGCGGAGACGTTGGTCCGGCACGAGCTGGAGCGCATCGGGCCGGCGGAGTGCCTGATCCCGGAAACGGACGAGGGGCCGGCCATCACGCTTTCGCCAGACGACATCTCTACGAGCCGCCAGGTCTTCGTCACACCGTACGCCGGGTGGCACTTCGATCTGGAAACGGCCAGAAGGTCGCTGCTGGACCACTTCGGCGTGGCGTCGCTGGCAGGTTACGGCTGCGCGGACAGGCCGTGGGCCGTGCGGGCGGCCGGCGCGATCATCCAATACCTGGGCGAGACCAGGATCAGCGGGCTGGCCCAGGTCACCGGTCTCAGCACCTACACACTGGGTAGCTTCATGAGCCTGGATGCTGCCACCCGGCGCAACCTGGAGCTGACAGAGTCCATCCGCAGCCGCTCGACGCGCGGGGCACTCCTGCACGTGCTGGATGCCACGGTCACGGCGATGGGGGGCCGGCTGCTGCATGCCTGGCTCAGCCAGCCGCTCCTCTCTGTCGAGGCATTGAACCGCCGGCTGGACGCCGTAGAAGCGTTCACTCAAAACACGCCGGTGCGGATGGAGATCATCGGCCACCTCAAGAAGCTGAGTGATCTGGAACGGCTGACCAATCGTGTACTGGCAGGCATGGCCGGCCCGCGCAATCTGGCGGGGCTTCGGGCCAGTCTGGAGGGCGTGCCGGCCATCGTCGCTGCCCTGGGCAAGGTCGAACATCTGCCCGAGGCGCTGGCAGAGTTGACGTTGGACCCATGCGTAGAAGTTAGCGATCTCATCCGGCAAGCCATTGTCGAGGACCCGCCGGCTACCCTCAACAAGCCAGGTGTCATCGCGCGCAGTTACTCCCAGGAGTTGGACAGCATTGTGGAAGCATCGAGAGATGCCAGGGAGTGGATTGCCGGCCTGGAGCGCCGCGAACGCGAACGGACCGGCATCAAATCTCTCAAGGTCGGCTTTAACAAGGTGTTTGGCTACTACATCGAGGTTACCAAGCCGAACCTGGGCGCTGTGCCTGAGGACTATCACCGCAAACAGACGCTGGTCAATTCTGAGCGGTTTATCACGCCCGAATTGAAGGAGTACGAAGCCAGGGTCCTCAATGCGGAAGAGCGCATCCTGGAGCTTGAGGCACGTCTGTTCCGGGAGGTGTGTCAGGAGATCGGCCGGCATAGCGAGCGATTGCTGGGGACAGCGCGCGCACTGGCACGGTTGGACGTCTACACCGCCCTGGCTGAGGTGGCCCTGCGGCGCAACTATGTGCGGCCTGTCCTGACAGAGGATGGCCGGCTGGACATCCGAGCCGGCCGGCACCCGGTGGTCGAGGCCCTGGCCGGCGACCGGCGCGGCGCGCTGGCCGAGCCGTTTGTCCCCAACGACGCGCGCATGGAGCCAGGTGAAATCATCATCCTGACTGGTCCCAATATGAGTGGAAAGTGTGTTTCTGGCGACACCTTAGTGTTCACCGACCAAGGGTTAATGTCCATTAGGAATCTGATGCCAAATGGAGCTGCTGTGGGTGAATTCACGCAAATCGACTGTCAAGTGCGCGGCCTGATTGGCCGAAAGAAGGCCACTCACTTTTACAGAGGGGGTCGAGTGGCAACCGTCAAGGTTACTACCCGCCTGGGCTACCAATTGGAAGGCACGCCAGAACATCGTGTTTGGATGCGACACCCCGACGGCAGCGAGAGTTGGAAACGATTGGGCGACATTGACGAGGGCGACGTGGTTGCCATTGAGCGTCAAATTGATCTTTGGGGTGACGAGACTGCTATTGATTGCTCGGCTGCTCATTCACTTAGAAATGTGAAACGGTATCGACTACCCGAGAATTTGGACGAGGATTTGGCCTACATAATGGGCTTGTTAGTCGGTGATGGCACCTTGACCTATTCAAACTCTATCATGTTATCAACAGCAGACGACTTTATTGCTGAAGAATACCGTCGCATTGTTCATAAACTCTTTGGCTATCATGTAGGCTGCAAGTCGAACGGCAGGGACTACTTTATCACCAGCAAGCAGATTCGTGTGTTTCTGGCGAGTCTGGGTCTGGGGCACCATCGGGCACACGAAAAACACGTGCCACTATCCATCTTGAAGGCCCCTCGATCGGTTGTGGTTGCTTTCTTGCAGGGACTATTCGATTCAGATGGTTTTGTTGAGAACCGCTACGGCAACGTGCGGTTATCGACAGCCTCTATCCGCTTGGCACGGGAAGTGCAGTTACTTCTCCTAAACCTGGGAATCATCGCCTCGCTGCGGGTCAAGAAGACGCCGGCCAGGCCCAGCTACCGCCTTTCCATCAATGGCACCGATGCCATCGCCTTTCACGAGCAGGTTGGATTTCGAT
>CAZHMV010000003.1:0-23354 GCA_964532665.1 uncultured Anaerolineales bacterium | reverse complement strand
CTTTCCATCAATGGCACCGATGCCATCGCCTTTCACGAGCAGGTTGGATTTCGATCGCCACGCAAACGAGCACGAAGGGAACTTGATTATTGCCATCAAAGCGCTGTCGAATGTGGTGAACTGGAGGCCATGCAGACTAAGCGATACTTCTACGACTATGTCGAAGTCATAGAGTTCAGCGAGGCGGAGGTATTCGATCTATCGGTGGTCGATGATCATGCTTATGTTGCAAACGGTTTTGTTAGTCACAATTCAACCTTTCTGCGGCAGGTCGCGATCATCGTCCTCATGGCCCAGATTGGCTCCTTCGTGCCGGCTGACGAGGCAACCATCGGCATTGTGGATCGCATCTTCACACGCATCGGGGCCCAGGACGAGATCGCTGCCGGCCAATCCACCTTCATGGTGGAGATGATCGAGACGGCGAATATCCTCAACAATGCCACCGGCCGCAGCCTGATCATCCTGGACGAGATTGGGCGGGGTACCAGCACCTACGATGGGATTTCCATCGCCTGGGCGGTCGTCGAGCACATTCACAATCACCCGCAACTGCGAGCCAAGACGCTTTTCGCCACCCACTATCATGAGCTGACGGAGCTGGCAGAGCGTCTGCCGAGAGTCCGCAACTACAACGTGGCCGTAGCAGAGGAAGGCGACCAGGTCGTTTTCCTGCACCGCATCGTGCCGGGTGGTGCCGATCGGAGCTATGGCATCCACGTGGCCGAACTGGCCGGCCTGCCTCGCACTGTTGTTCGACGTGCCCGCCAGATTCTGGGCGACCTCGAAGCGGAGGCCCGTGCCCCGGATGCGCTGGTGCACAAAATCGATCAGGACCTGGGCACGCAGCTACCTCTCTTTGCCACCCGGTCGGCAGTCGATGGCCGGCTGGCCGAGCTTGCCAAAGCCTTGCGCGAGCTGGACGTCGCCGAGCTGACGCCGCTAGAAGCGATCAATAAACTGTACGAGTTACAGCAGGAAGCGACAGTGATCAGTGATCAGTGATCGGTATTCAGTGTTCAGTTGAACGGGATCTGTGGTAACTGGAAGGGAGAGTACCATGACATATCGTGAACTGCCTGTTCCACCCCACTTCGACCCGGATCGGGTTGGTGAAGTCTGGAGGGTTCCCTATCAGGAGCGCTTCGAGGAAGCTGAGAAGTGGGCCAGGCAGCATGACATACGGCCTGCGGCTGCCGACAGGTTCAGAATCTGTCTCATCGCGGTCGATGTGCAGAACACGTTCTGCATTCCTGACTTTGAATTGTACGTCGGCGGACGGACCGGGACGGGCGCTATCGACGACAATCGCCGGCTGTGCGAGTTTATCTATCGCAACCTCGGCACCATTACCCGGATTTTTCCAACGATGGACACCCACCAGGCAACGCAAATTTTTCACTCGATCTTCCTGGTGAATGACCGGGGTGAACACCCGGGGCCATTGACCCTGATTTCGGTTGAGGATGTGGAGCAAGGTCGCTGGAAGTTTAATCCGGCCGTGGCTGATAGCTTGCAGATCGACGCGGAGTATGGCCAACGGCACCTTCTGCACTACACCAGGGAGCTGAAAGCACGCGGGAAGTATGATCTGACGATATGGCCATACCATGCCATGCTGGGGGGTATTGGCCATGCACTGGTTTCAGCGGTCGAAGAAGCGATCTTCTTCCACAGCATTGCGCGTTATAGCCAGCCGGCTTTTGAGGTCAAAGGGAGCAATCCGCTGACCGAGCACTACTCTGTTCTCGGCCCGGAGGTGCTGACGGATCCGGATGGAAAGCAGATTGCTCAGAAGAACGCCCCGTTCGTCCAGAAGCTGATGACGTTCGACGCTGTCATCATCGCTGGCCAGGCCAAGAGCCACTGTGTGGCCTGGACCATCGACGATTTGCTGGAGGACATCCGCCGGGAAGATGTGCGACTGGCGCAGAAAGTGTACCTGCTAGAGGACTGCACGTCTCCGGTCGTAGCGCCGGGGATCGTTGATTACACCGAAGAGGCCGATGCTGCATTCCAGCGGTTCGCCGATGCGGGGATGCACGTGGTTCGCTCGACCGATCCTATCAACAGTTGGCCTGGCATCAAGCTCTGACAGTTTAACGCAGGTCGGCGAGCAATGTAAGAACGGTGCCCCTTCCCTTACAGAAGGGAAGGGGCACAGGTGGAGATGGCGGGAGTCGAACCCGCGTCCGAAGAGTTAGACCACAAACATCTACAAGCTTAGTCGTCTTCCGGTTTTCTCACCCGGGCCGTCCTCAGACGACGGAGCCCGTACCCAGGCCAGCCGATGAGTCTTTGGTCAACCCGTATCGGCGTCAGGATGACCGCACGCCGGCTAAGTCGTCGCCCTTACAGGTCCGCCAGCGGAAGACCTGATCGGACGTCGCTACGCTTTACGCAGCGAGAGCGAGTTGTGGCTCGCCAGTTACTTGTTTTGCCCCTGTTTTACGAGGTTGGAGCACCTCGGCTTGCAGTCTGTGACCGACCCTCCCCGTCGAAGCCATTTCATCCCCGGATCGTATCTGAATTATAGCACGTCTGGTCGAAGGCATCAAATTGGGCGTAAAACGTGAAACGTGAGTGATGACCGGTTTATGTAGGAGTCCTCACGCTTCACGTTTTACGCGACGTCTGCTCACCGCCGGCGGCGCAGGGCCTGGTCGATACGGCGCTTGGCATCGCGCTCGGCAATAGCCTCGCGCTTGTCGTATTGGCGTTTACCTTTGGCCAGAGCCAACTCTACCTTGGCCAGGGCATCCCGCAGGTAGAGCTGCAAGGGGACCAGGGTGTAACCTTTCGCCTGCACTTTGTCGGCCAGCCGGCGAATCTGATATTTGTGCAACAGCAGTTTGCGGTCGCGCCGAGGCTCGTGGCCCAGCCGGCCGGCCTGTTCCCAGCGGCCAATGTGCATGTTGATTAACCAGGCCTCGCCATCGCGAATCACCGCATAGGCATCGCGCAGATTTACCCGACCGGCACGGACCGCCTTGATCTCGGAACCGGTGAGCACCAGGCCGGCCTCCACCGTGTCCTCAATGTGGTAGTCGTGTCTCGCCTTGCGATTCACGGCGATTGTTTTCACGAACCCCGATTCAGGCAATGGCTACACCTCACGAACTCCCGGTGAGTTGTTTCTGTGCAATCTCAATCGCGCGTTCAAGCTGGATGTCCTGGCGGGCTTTGATCTGTTCCTCGGTCGGTGTAACCACCACATCAGGCAAGATGCCCTGCTGATGGATGTCATCTCCATTGGGAGTCAGCCAGTGGGCGACTGTCACGTTAAGTTGCGACTTGTCGCTGAGGGTATAGACTTGCTGGACCGATCCCTTTCCGAAGGTGTTCTCGCCCACGAGCGTGCCGCGATTCAGGTCGTGGATGGCGCCGGCCAGAATCTCGGAGGCGCTGGCGCTGCCTTTGTTGACCAACACGACCAATGGCACATCGGGGTCCGTCAACAGTCCGCCGCGCTGAGCGCGATAGGCCTTTTCACGGCCGTCATTCCATCTCTCGCTCACAACAACATCCCCGCTCACGAACTGGCTGGTGACCTCGACGGCGCTGGTCAGAAGACCACCAGGGTTGTTGCGAATATCGAGAATGTAGGCCTTTGCACCCTGGCTCTGCAAGTCCTGGATGGCGCCCTTCAGCTCACTGGCAGAACGTTCACCGAACAGGTTCAACCGAATATAGCCAATGTCGGGCGCTTGTTCGAGGATCCGATGGGTCACGGTAGAGGTCTTGATCCTGGCTCGGACGATCTCGAACTCCAGGGGCTCCTCCGTGCCAGGGCGCAGGACAGTGAGCTTGACGGTAGTCCCGCGTGGACCACGGATGAGCAGGACAGCATCGGTGAGGTTCATGCCCGTGATTTCGCGTCCATCAACCTTCAGGATGATGTCGCCGGCCTGCAGACCGGCTTCCATGGCCGGCTGACCCTCCATGGGCGAGATGACAACCAGTTGGCCGTCCTTGTTCATGGTGACGACAGCGCCGATGCCCTCAAACGCACCCTGAATCTGCGTGCGGTCGAGTTCTGCCGCCTCGGGATCAACCAAAAGGGTATTTGGATCATCCAGGGTGCGGAGAACGCCTCGGATCGCACCATAAGTCACTTGCTGCTCATCCGGCAGCTTGCCGTAGAACTGGCGGCGCACGATGTCCCAGGCTTCCCAGAAAACGCCGAAATTGGCCGGCCGCTCCGAGGAGGAGGTAGCCGATTGCCCGGCAGCGGGCCGGCTCACAGCCTGGGCAGCCTCTGTAAGCCCCATCTGGTGGCTCATCAGCCAACTGGTTCCGAAGCCGGCCAGATAGGCGGTGCCGGTCATGACAACCACAACGACGCTGATGGCCAGAATACGAAGAATTCCGCGCATGTATCTAACTCCCACACTCTTCAATCATTTTCTGTCTTTCGTTTCTCGTTTTCTACACCTGCGGCTCCCATTATACTGCCAACTTCATCCAAATACAAGCAGGCTGGTTGGGGTTTCAACGTGCGCCCGTGTTGGTGCAAACACCCGGCTTGTGCGTGGCCGTGGCCCTGGGTTCAGACGGCCTGAGCACCAGACTTGACAGGGTGGGGAGGGCGTGGTAGGATTACTTCGCATAAGCTTTCTTATGCGAAGTAATATATCGGCGGAGGGCGGAGGAGGAGATAGGATGACCATCAGTGAAGCGATTGAGCAGTATCTGAATCACGTCAAGGCATCCCAATCCCTGGGGACGGCGCGGACCTACGCAACCGGACTCCGGCACTTTTCCCACTACCTGGCGGAGCATTCTCTCCCGCCTGAGACGACCGGGACGCAGGCTCTCACCTTGCCTATGGCCACCGGCTTCATCACCTGGCTTTACGACTACCTGCTGGACGAAGTAGCCGGCGGTCAGCCGGAGAAAATCTCTGAGGCCACCAAAGGCACCTACTTTTCGGCCATCTCGGGGTTCTTCGAGTATCTGATCATCGAGGCTCAACTGCTGCCCATGAGCACGGACGAGTATGACCGGCTGCGCAAGTCACTGGCCCGGGCAGCCAAACGCCAGCGGCGGGGTGATCTCCCACCCGACAAGCTGCCCACACAGGAAATTGTGCAGGCGCTGCTGGCAGAAGCCCGAAAGCCCCTGGATCTGCCCGAGGATACAGCGGCAGGAAAGAGGCGCCGGCAGGAACTGATCCGGCTACGCAACATTGCCATCATCGAAGCTTTCCTGAGTTCCGGCATGCGGGTGGGTGAGTTGGTTCGCCTGGAGCGTGGCCATCTGCTCTACGACATCCAGGGGGCTGTGGTCAAATATGCCAAGGGCAAGAAGGAGCGCGAGGTCCTGTTCTCCGACGCCGCCTGGCAGTCCATCCAGACATACCTCCAGGCCCGCCAGGACGGCGCCACGGGCCGACCCATCGCCGGCCTCCCCGTCTTCGCCCGCCATGACCGACGGGCCGGCTCGCGGGTGCTGCCGCTATCCACCCGCAGCGTGCAGAATATGTTCTTGGAACTGGCCGGCCGCGCCGGGATTCTGGAGCGGTTTCACCTGACGCCCCACACGTTGCGGCATTTCTTCGCCACGGAGTTCTTGAGTGAGACCGGTGACCTGGCCCTGACCCAGTACGCCCTAGGCCACGCCTCCCCGACTACCACTCGCATCTATGCGCAGACTAAACGAGAAGACTACCGCCGCGCCCACCGCCATGTTTTCGGTTCAGAGCAACGTGTCAGCGAAGCATAAGGCCGGGTGCGTTTGAGCGCGAAGCACGGATCTATTCGGTGACAATGCCATCTACGACGTACGGCTCGAAGTGTGACACCAGACGCGCCGGCAGCTTCCCACGGATAAGCGTGCCTTGCTCGTTGTAGTCTTCCCTCTCGACACGGCCATGCTCGTGGAAGAGGCTCACCAACTCGCCGGCCTGGTACGGGATCAGCACATCGACGTCGATCATGCCCTGCATCAGGACGGCTTCGACTTGCTCCAGCAAGCGCTTCAGGCCAATTCCCCACATCGCTGAGATCAGCACGGCGTTCGGGTATCGATCTCTCAACAGCCGCACAGGTTCAGATATCTCAAAGTCGCCGAGCTTCCCGGTGTCGATCTCCAGGCCATATTTCTTCTCGTCGAGGACTGTGTCAACTTTGTTGAGAGCCACCACCATCGGTCTGTCGTTGGCCTCAAGTTCTTCCAGAACTTTCTCAACCTCGTCAGCCTGCTCCAGGGCGTTGGGATGAGTTATATCAACTATATGCAGAAGAACGTCCGATTCATTAATCTCTTCCAGCGTGGCGCGAAAGGCCGCGACCAGTTGAGTCGGAAGCTTCTGGATGAAACCGACGGTATCTGTGAAGAGGCACTCGGTGCCACCCGGCAACTCCACGCGCCGCGTCGTTGGGTCCAACGTGGCAAAGAGTTGATCGGCCACCAGGATGCCGGCACCGGTCAGGCTATTGAGCAGCGTTGACTTACCGGCATTGGTGTAGCCAACGAGAGATACCGTTGGAATGCCGGCTCGCTTGCGTTGCTTGCGGTACATCTCTCGGTGCGTCCGCACCGCCTCCAACTGCTCCTTCAGCCTGGCGATCCGGCGTCCGATCTCCCGGCGGTCTACCTCGAGCTGGGTCTCGCCAGGCCCGCGAACGCCTACGCCGCCCTGCGCACCGCCGACCCGACCGCCTGCCTGTCGTGCCAGGTGCGTCCACATCCGCGTCAGCCGGGGCAGCCGGTATTCGAGCTGCGCCAACTCCACCTGAAGCTGCCCCTCTTTCGTGTGAGCGTGCTGGGCGAAAATGTCCAGGATGAGTGCCGTCCGGTCAACAACTTTTATATCGAGTTCGTCCTCCAGGTTGCGTTGCTGACGCGGTGACAGCTCGTCGTCGAACAGGAGCACGTCGTACTCCAGCTCGCGCTTCAGCAGTTCCAGCTCCTCGACTTTGCCTGAGCCGATGTACGTGGCGGGGCTAGGCCGATTCAGACGCTGAATCTCCTGGCCCACAACCTGGAGGCCAGCGGTCTCCGCTAGCCGGGCCAACTCTGCCAGCGAATCCTCGACCCGCCAGGGGTTGTACTGGCGCTTCAGCTCGACGCCGACCAGAAACGCCCGTTCTTTCTCTCCATCAAGGTCTAGCAGCTAGTTACTCCTTTCGCAGGAAGCGCGGTCTGAGTCCAACACCTTTCGGGTAAGCGGTGCTCAGACTGCGGTGGTAATCTGACTTTATCAAAGTAGTTACAATTGTACCCCACTCGTGCACCCTGTGGCAAACGGGCGGGCCGGCGCTTTGCGCCTTGCCTGGCGATTGAAATCGCGGCAACCCTTCGACAAGCTCAGGACGTCGCCCTCGCGAAGCCGGCGTAGGCCGGCTCAAGACCAGTCGCCGAAGCCTGACCTGAGCCTGTCGAAGGGGGCGACTTCCCAAACGCTGGTGCAGTTTCAACTGCCGAAACGCAAGCGGGCGTGACCGTCAATTGCCAGGAAGTTCGACGTGCAGTAGGAGCAGGCCGGCATCGCCGCCCAGGTAGACGACGTCGCCAGCGACAACCAGGCCGAACTGTCGGCCAGGGAGGCGGTAGTATCCGACATCGACCGGCGAAGTCGGGTCAGACACGTCCACGATCCGCAGCCCGTTGAAATCGCTCACGTATGCATATACCCCCTGCACGCTCACCCCGTAAGCTGTGCCCGACGGGTCGATGGCTCCTAGCGTGATTGGATTGGTTGAGCCTGAGACATCCACGATCTGGAGGTACGGGTTGTCGCCAACCACGTATGCCAATGCCAGGTCCGACACCACTGCTACATCCTGGGCCTTGGCCGGGGTATCAACCGCGCCGATGACGGTTGGATTGGCCGGGTCGGCGACGTTGATGATCTGGAGGCCGGCATCCTCATCTGCAACGTATGCCACATCCAGGGTCACCGTCACGGCCTGCCCCCTACCCGGCAGATCAAGGTTGCTTATCTCGGTCGGTGCTGCTGGGTCCGAGATATCGCCGATCCACAAGCCTCCGAAAAGCTCGGCAACGTAGGCGCGGTTTCCGACAACGCCCACGTCGGATGCGTAGTTCGGGCTGCTATCGGAACCGAGCTCTTGCGGATGCGCCGGATCGCTGACGTCGAAGACGTGCAACCCGCTGTTCCCGTTGGCCACGTACAAGCGGTCGCCGGCCACCGCTGCCGCCTGGGTCTCGCCGCCCAGTTGGCCGACGATCTCGACCGCCGGTGTGGGCGTCACGGTCGGGGAGGGTGTGCTGGTTGCTGTCGGAATCGGCACCTGCCCTGGCACGTTTCGCAGAAGCAGAGGCAGGAAGACTTGCACGGCTCTGGTCTTTGGAGGCAGAGTCGAAGTCGGAGTCGGTGTTCGTGTGGCCGGCGGTGTCACCGTGCGCGTAGGAGTGGAGGTGGGTGTCAGCGTGTCGGCTGCGGTTGTGGAGGTCGGTGTGACGGTGGGTGTCGAAGTCACTGTGGGCGTCGGCGTGCTGGTTACGGTAGCGGTGCTGGTAGATGTCGGCGACGGTGAGCTGGTAGGCGTGGTGAGGCCGGCCAGCGGGGTAAAACCGTATGTATCACCCGGCACGACCTGGTTGCCCAGCGTTCCGCCCTGGACGACCATCCGCTGTCGTGTGCTGTCCCAGGCTGTGGCGTGACTGAACCGGTCCAGCGGCCCGTTGACCATGGCGCTCGTGCGGGTCCACGCCGGCGGATCGACGCTCAGGTCAAGCGCTGACAGATCGCGCCACCCCTGAGAATTGTCGGCCGTACCGCCGTGCACCCACATGAGGCGCCTCTCAGGGTCGAAGGCGGCGGCCATCAAGAATCGCTCCTGGCCGGGCACGGACGTCTGGAGCCGAACCCAGCGGTTGGTGTCCTCGAGACCCCCCGACAGGTCTAAACTGAGGATCTCCCGGATTGAGCAGGCGCGATCGAAGTCGGCTGCCAGAGCAGCGGGTGCATCCGTCACAAAGCGAAAGCCGGCCATGCGAATGAGGGTGATCACATGCGCGTCATTTCCGCTAGTACCCTTTCTTAGGGTGCAGCGGGCCAGCAATGGCCCGCTGCTACCCGGCGCCAATCCCGCCGGCACCCTATTACCCGCGAGCCCGAATACCCGATTTGGACATTCACAGAAAAGTGGCTATAATAATGCTATAATCTGCCAATATTGCAACCTGCAATGTGTATAATCTAATGGTGTCGGCCAGCGTAGTTGCCGGGTTCCCCGAGCCTGGGCCGCCGCCCCAAGTCCCCGGAACCAAGAGGGAGTTTTCCCAATGACCCGCAAGCGTGGTATCAGTCTCTTGGACTTGATCAACCTGCCGCCAGGTTCCCAATCCCTCATGCCACCTGACGTGGCTGCCCAGTTTGAGCGACTGGCCGTACTTGACCATCGGGCCACGACCAGCCAGGGCGCCTACATCCACTACGGCACAGTGCAGTCCCTCGCCGACATGGGCCTGCCGGCGCTGCGCAACTGGCCCGTCGAGGCACCGGGGCTCAACACCGGCCTGCCCTTCCAGTTGACCCTCAAGCGCATCGCCCCCTCGGCTGGGCAGAGCCTGGAACCGGCGCCACAGGAGTTCCGCCTGGACCTCTTCCTGGAGCGCGTTTCCATCATCGTCCCCGGACTCCGGCCGGCTAGCCTGGTCCCATCCTCCGGCGTGACGGCAGCCCACCTGGTCTCCGATCTGCAACGTGAAAACGTCCGCATCTTCGGCAGCGGCATCCTGCGCATCGCCTCCAACCCCGATGGCGGACCTGTGATTGTGCGTTTCGTCGACTCGCCGGACCCATTCGACCCCGATGCCCCTACCGGACCCGTCTTCACCATCGGCTTCGACCCGCCGCACTTTTTCGTTGCTGGTTCTGACATCGGGCTTACGGTGGACCGCCTGACCTACGACGACTCCGAGGAGTTCACCCCGCCGGAGATACTGGCGCGCGGCCAGCCGGCTTCCTGGCGCGGTATCGCCATCCGCGAGGCGACGCTCTATCTGCCGCGTAACGCGCCCGTGGTCGGCGACGTGTCCGTGGGCGTGCGGGACGTGCTGCTGGGCTCGCCCTTCGGCCTGCAAGGCGAGGTGCGGATCGAGCTGGGACAGACGCCAGTGGACCCCGCCCTGGTAACGTTCTTCCAGCAGATCGACGGCAGCGACACCCCCCTGCCAGCGCCGGCCGGCACAGGGCGGTCCCGTACCGTGACTTTCGCACCGGGCACGACGGGCACGGCGCGGGTGCGGGGCCATTTACCTTCAGGCGCAGACGGTCTGTGGCAACTACCATCCGACGATTGGTGGGCGGGGGCCACGACGCGCTACTTCGCCGCTCGTGCTGGTGACACCGTCGTTTTCACCAGCGTCGAGGAGGATGAAACCGGCGAACCTGCCCTTTCACCGGGAATCGCGTTCACCTTTCAGGAAAGCACAGGACCACCACAGCACGCACCCAAGATCAATGTCACGGTGAATGGCGTCACCCGTAACAACGTAACCCACCTGAGCGGCGCGCGCGAGGTGCTGGAAGGCCTGGTCTTCCAGGCAGATCCAGCCTCCGGGGCTCTGACCTGGCAGCTCGGCAGCGGAGCGGTGCCGGCCAGCGGTCGGGGCGCCAGCTTCGAGCCAGCGCCGCCGGCCGAGATCGGACGTCACACCCTGGTGCTGCGCGACGCCCAGGGACACGAACGACGGCTGGAAATCGAGGTGCTGGAAGAGGGTCGGCTGATCATCGGCGCCGCGGCCGGGGCCTTTGATGCCACGAGCCCGGTGCCCATGCGCAGCGTCGAGGCGACCTACGATCTCGATGCCTTCCACAAAGAGGGCCGCCGTGCGCCGGCCACAGTGGAAGCGACACTCACCAATCCGAACACCATCGACGTGCCTGAAGGGGGTCTGGCCGAAGTTGCCCTCGAACTGGGCCGGCCCGAGGACCCCGACGCAGCGCCCGAGCCTGAGTCACCCGACTCCTTTGTCCGCCACGTCCAGGTGTTGATGGATTTTGATGACACGACGCCCCTCGCGTGGGGTGAGCATCGACCAGCGGGGGCCGGCGCCTTCGGCGTAGACGCGTTGCGCGAGTGGGCGGCTGAGTTCACCGACGCCCGGTTCGTGGTCGTCGGGCGCTGCGACGATCTGGGGAGCCAGGATTACAACCGCAATCTCGCCAACCAGCGCACCACTCAGGGCAGGGACCTGCTCACCAGCCCGAGTCGGGCCGGTCCGGCCCTGCCGGCTGACCGCGTCTTCGCCCGCGGCGAGCAATCGACCTGGGACGATCCGGATGGGGCTGATGCCGAGGCGGATATCGATCCGCCGCTTCCGCATGAGGAGTCGGTGGCCGCCGTTTCGGATCCTGGCCCCGATGGCTGGTTGATCAAGCGACAACTCAGCGATGCGGACCGCGATGGCTGGCCCTCCAATCGGGATACCGGCCATCCAAGTGAGGGCATACGCCGGCTCTACCGTCGCGTGGATATCTACGCCGTGGGCGGCACGCCGGCATCCGATGCACCTACCGAACCAAGGGACGAGGAGCGGCTGGACCCCGCTCTGCGTCGCACCCTCATTCCCGGCGCGGACGCCACCAGCATCCAGCCCCCCGCGCTGCGCGAGCCGGACCTGCCCTATCGGGTGCGGCTGATCGTGCGCTGGGACAGCCCGACGGTGGTGGAGTGGGCCGATGCCATCCCCACCCTGGCCGAACTGACCATCGCCTGGCAGGCTGAGCCGGTCCCGGTGCCGGGTACCAGCGGTGACGTGACGCCCGTTCGAGATCCGTCGGCGTCGGGGCCGGAAATCTTCACCTTCGTCGGCCGCTGGAGCTACGACGCGCGCAGCGGGGAAACGGTCTTCGTCCTGGCCATCGATTCAGCCGGTGACCCGGATGGGCTCTTCCCGCTGGTCGACACCTCGGGCTCGGGAGCCGGCAACGTCTTGGCGACAGCGCTTGCTCTCGGGCCAGCACTCATGGCCGGCATCGCCGCCGCTGACATCGACGGTGTCGCTGTTCGGATCGGGGCCCTGATTGGCGCCAGCGCCGCCGCCGCTGTTTTCGCTAAGGACGGCCGTGTGGTTGTCTTCGGGATTCAGGTGGAGCATCGCCAGCGGGCACTGGATTCGCTGGCCGGCAGCCGCCAGCGGTTCCTCTTCGACTACAGCGTCGAGATCGGCTTCGATACAGGTGTCGTGCCGGTGCCCATTCGCATCCAGGCCGAGAAGCCGATCCGCGTGCGCTACAAGAACGTCGGCGTCGAGATCGACAACGCCCGCGACGGACTCGATCGCCTGGGCATCGTCTACGAGGATGTCTCCTTTGAGATTGAAGACCCTGGCCAGTGGCGCATCGACGGGCCACTGGGCGAGTTGCTGCGCGTCACCGGCACGCGCGCGGGTTCCGGTTCCACATGGTACGAGATCGACCTGGCCTTTGCTCTCGACTTGGGCGTGATCACCGTCACCGGTGCTACGATTCGGCTGACCTTCAACGGCGGCGATATCGGCATCGAGCTGCGGGGCCTGGCGGCTGCGGTGGAGATTCCGAACACCCTGAAGGGCGCGGGCCGACTAGCCCTTGGCGACGGTGGGGCGATTCGGGCCGGCCTCGACGTGGAGATTATCCCGGCCCAGATTGCAGCTCGAGGCGCTCTGGCCCTGCAGGCGGACGTCGGCTTCGTCGCCATCGAAGTGGGTGTGATCTTCGCCGTCGGCATCCCTCTGGGTCAGAGCGGGTTGGGGATCTACGGCTTCATTGGCCGTTTCGTCTCCAACGGCACGCGCGACCTGACCGGCACGACCCTGGACGATCCGGTGCAGCGGGAAATCGACTGGTACCGCAAGCCACCGGAGCAGAAATACGGCCCCATGCCTGGCCAGTGGGCACTGGGTTTAGGTGCCGTGGTCGGCACCATGCCCGACACAGCCTTCACCTTCAACGCCCTGGGCATGTTCACCGTGGAATTCCCCGATCCGTTGGTGATCTTCGGCATCGACGCCAAGCTGGTGAGCCGGCCTGGCTTGCCGTCTGAACAAGGCTCGTCGCCGCCGCCCGGCACGCTGTTGCTGCTCGGCATCATTGCCATCGATCCCACGGCGGTCAAGCTTGGCGTGCGCGGCTCCTACGAAATCCCCAAGCTCTTGCGGATCAGCGTCCCGGTGTCAGGCTTCTTCCCCATCCCGCCCAACCCGGCCGACGCCTACATCCGCATTGGCGCCGACGGCTTCGAGGGACGCACCGGCGACCCGGTGAGCGTGGTTTTCCTACCTGGTACGCTGGACGTGACCGCCTGGGCTTTCCTCATGATCGAGGAGAAGAAGCTCCACCGCCTGGGCGGCGACGATCGCTTCAACTTCGATGGCTTCTCCATCGGGTACGGCTCCGGCTGGGGCATCGACTGGAGCGCCGGCCCGATCCGGCTCACAGCGTCGGCCAAGGTGCTGGTGGGTGTCGGCACCAAGCCGCTGATGCTGGTGGGTGGCATCTTCGTCCGGGGCGAGCTGTCCCTGGTTGTTGTCAGCGTCTCGGCCCGGGGCGAGATCATCCTCAAGCTTCTCGAGGACGAACAGCGATTGTATGGCGAATTCTGCGGCAAGGTGGACATGTTCTTTTTCTCCATCGAGGGGTGTGTGGGGATTGACATCGGCACCGAGCCGGGCGACGAGATCCCTGTGCCGGCCAGCCCCCTCATGGGCGTTGATCTGACCGATCGGCGTGGCATTGTCACCGGCAAGACTGTAAAAGGGACCCCAGGCGAGGAGAACACGGTCTGGCCCGACACGGTCCCGGTGCTTCACTTCGCCCACTATCTGCGCACGGCGCTGCCGGCCGATTCGGCCTTCGATCCCTCGCCGGAGATTCCAGGACTTGTCTGGAGCGGCACCAGCGAGTTGAAATACGCCTACCGCCTGGTGGGGGTTGACATCATGCCAGGGGGTGGTTCTCCGCTCGCGGGACCTCTGGATTCCGCCTGGTGGCTGCCCTCCTATCGGCCTGGCGTGACAGAAGCGGGTGATCCGCCGGCCTCGGAGCACGAGGGCCGCGACCTGGCCCTGCTGAGTTGGCATCCGGCGCCCTGGGCGCGCAACCTGGGTGAAGGTGCCACCGATGCGCCTGGCGATCCGTCCAACACCGTGGATCGGGTGTGCGACCCGCCGCCGACGCCCCAGAAGGTGTGTGCCCTGGGCCAAAACGCTCAACGCATCAGCGTCGATCGCGTACGCCTCAAGCCAGACCGTCCCAGCCAGCCCCCATTCCCCAGTTTCTACCAGATCCTCGGCCGCGAGTCCTTCGGCCCCCTGGACATGGAGGCGTTGTCGGCTCTGGCCGCGGCGCATGGGATTCACCTGGAACCCGGCCACGTGGAGCCATTGCCGGCACCCTTCACCGTGCCAGGCCACCCCGATCCCCTCCCGGCGGCCTACGAACTGCCGTATCTGGCCGACCGGAACTGGTTCATGTCCACGCTGCAGTTCGATGGCCAGTTCGCGCCGGCCGTCGTTGACCCCGACCTGGTGCTGGCCGTGTGTGTGAAGGGCGACGAAACCCGTGGCGCCCGCCAGGAATGTGACGACTTTGCCGACATCAAGCCTGAGACTCGGCTGCCGACGGTGTTCACCCACGGATCGCTGACCTACGAAAACCTGGCGCCGAATTTCCCGATGCAGACTGTGGATTGGATGCCTGTCGGCGCGCCGGACGGCATCAGCGAGCTCCAATTCAGCGCCAAGGGCCTTCGGATTCGCTTACCATCCCCCACGGAGGCCGTCACCGCTCATGTGGCCCAGTTCACCGGTCAGCCGGTGGAACTCCAGGCATTTAACAGGCGTGGCGATCTGGTCGCCCGAACGGTCGGTCCGAGCGCGGGCAACGCGGTGCATCGGCTCACCGTGCGGGGGACAGACATCGTCGAGGTAGTCATCGCAGGCGGCGGCAACGAAGGTGTACTTCTCAAGTTGTGCCACGCGGTCGCTGCCCTGGAACCCCTGCTGGCCGACATCCCTGGTTTCAAGAGGCACGACAAGAACCAGCGGCTTCCCCGGGTCATCGGCATCCGCAGTGACGGCAAGGAGGTCGAATGGACCCCCGAAATCATTGGGCGTGTCACGGGAGATCAGCGACACGAGGTGTGCGCTTTCGTCCGTTACGTGCCACCAGGGAGGGGCCCGTGGCGGGCCTTCCGCATCCTTCCGTGGTCCCGGTTCCACATTGGGATTCTGAGTTCGTGTGCCATCACCTGGGCGGCTGCCGAGGCCCACGAGGAAGATCAACAGGCGCGCGACCTTTTTGTGGGCGTCTGGAATGACCGCGCCGCTGACGACACGCCGGCCCGACGGCACCTGCTGGAGCCTGACACCGTCTACCGCATCCGCGTCCGCTGGCAGTGGCAGGGCTGGCGGCGGACCGAAGATGAGAGCGAACCACCGCCCATCGACAACGCGGGGTGGAGCGCCCCGGTGGAAGAGACATACTCGTTGCGGACCGCTCGTGAGGTCCCGCTGCCGTCCAGTCCCGAGCCGGTGGACTTCATCGACGAATCCACTTTCGACCCCCGGGGGGTGGCACGCTACCTGCTCAGCTTCGAGCCCGACGGGAGCAACGTCCTGAGCTCGTCGAAGGGTGGACCGCCGCACTTCCTCGACGATCCAATTCGGGTGCATTTCTCCGTGGATCATTTGGAGCAGTTGCTGGAACTGTACGACCGCCGGCTGATCCTCAAGCTGCGTCGCACCGATCCGCCGGCCGGCACGCTCCACGATGTGGACCGACCGCCTGACCTCCCCTTTACCATCGAGTGGAGGCCGCTGATGGACGAGCTACTGCCCCACTCCGACCGCCGCATGCTCGAAGCGGCCCGGCTGGCACCCTGCCTCGACGAGCCCCGTCTCGGGGGCACCACCGCCGAAATCACAGCCGACTTGGATCCCAACGCCGAATACGACCTGCTGTTGGTCGCGCCGCCCGCCGCCTCACCCGACGCCGATGAGATCCTGATCGCCCGGGCGCACTTCCGAACTTCGCGCTACCGCAACCCGGTCGAGATGCTCGAAGCGCTGGGCTTCACAGCCCCCGAGCCCTACCCCATTCTGCCCCACGACGCGTTGGTCACAACTGGCGTTCCAACGATGCCGGCCAACCTGGGCAACGACCAGGCCCTGGAGCAGGCGCTGAGCGACCTGGGCCTGGATCCCTGGCCGCTGCCGGATCAGCCGCGCGCAGTGACCATCTGGCGCAACGGTGCCACGTGGGACCTGGTGGGGGTGCTTCTGGAAACGGACGAACCGCTGGATCGCACCAGCATCATCGTTCAGGACGGCCGGCTCACCACGGGCAAGCGACTCTCAGTTGGCAGCACACAGGCCGGCACCGAGAACTTCGTGCCTGTGCGCAGCAACGCGGCGTGGACCCGCGTCCTGCTGGCGCCGACCACAGCGGTCACGCTGGCCCCCGAAGACGTCCTCTCTGTGACACTCACCGAGCCGGACGGGACAGTCAGCGGAGAGCGCCGGCTGGTAGATCGGCCACGCATTGCGCATCAGGAGGGACTATGATCGATATTGCACCTCTTTGGTCCTTTAACGCTCAGGCCATCGACGCGGCCGGCGATCCACACCTTACGCCCGGGGTTCACTTGCGCCTGATCCCCTCGCAGCGCCTGGGTCTGCCCGTCATGCCGTTCTTTGTCTACCGCCTGAACCTGGGTCCTGAGGGCAAGTTGGGGTTCCCTCGGACCGACATCACCTGGGTCGACTCCAGAGGCCGAACCCTGACGCCCCCGTTCGACGTGACCCCAGACAACCCGGTGACCGGCTGGCTGCCGCCGCCTTCCAGCGGCATCTGCTGCTGGATCCAAGTCGAGGCGAAGCCCGCGGGAGGCATCGGTCCGGTTTTCCCGGTCCCTCGCCCGCCACGCCCACCGCTCCCGCCCCGTCCCTCGCCGAATCCGGCACGCCCGCCGTTTCCAACCCGGCGACGCCTGCAGGTTGATGCGGTGCTCGGGACCCCGCGTGGCCCGGCAGTTGTCGCCAGTGCCACGCATCCACCCTACCAACTGGGTGCATCTTACATCCAGCGGGTGCTCGTGACCGGCCGGGGCAGGGTTCGTGGCGCGAAATGGATCGATGCTCGGAGGCTGGACCGGCAACGCGAACCCTGGCGCATTCTGGCGCTCCCCCTCCCAGGCGGTGCTCGTTACGCAGGCATACCGAACGCCGAAGAGGAAGCCAAACTGCGCATCGAGCGCGGAGCACCGCTACGCTTCGGCCTGCACGACGCGCCGACGGCCCCGGCGCCCGCTGACGCGCCGCCCGCCACGCCGGCCGACGAGCTGAATCGGGTGCTGACGCTGATACCAGAGGTCACGGCATGCCTGAAGCGGCTGATTGACGACCTGAGCGACAGTCCCTGGCGACTGGTCCAGGCTGCCAACGTCTTGGACCAGCGTGGGGCAAGCGTTGGCCGAGCCCAGATCAACTGCCTGGGCACCGTGCTACACGCGGCCCTCGACCCCGGCGGGGGGCGCTGGCTGGGGTTCCTGGAGGTGGATCGCGACCCGCCGGTCAATGAACAAGGCCATGTCGTGTGCTATGCCATCCAGGGCATCTGGCAGCTCGACCGGGAACACCTGCTGGAACTGATCCCCTCGCTGCCTGGGACTTCCCTGGTCAAGAAGCCATCTGACCTGATCAAGCGCGTTCCCAAATTGCCCTGGCTGGAAGACATCCCAGACAGGCTTGAGGGCTCTTTCCTGGATCTCTGGACGGTGGCCTGCGCCACCATCGGCAACCCGCCGGCTCGACCGCAGCCGCCGAAGCTGGGTGAGCCGGAGAACGGCCCCTGGATGCCCATCACACCCCCCGACGCCGAGCGGGAGATCGTCATTCCGGCCAGTGGGATGCCGCCAGGCGCCGTGGTGGCACTGGCTCGCAAGCAGAATAGCACCGTCGTCGGGCTCAACCTGCGCTCCGACGCCGGCCGCGCCCTGCCCCTGGTGCCGGCCGTGCCCGACGAAGCCACCTCCACCGGCACGGGCGAGTTTGCCGATCGCAAGGCGCCGCCGGAGGCTGTCGCCTATCGCGCAGCTCAAGCCGACTGGTTTGGGCGCTGGAGCGGTTGGACCGAGCGGGGGGCCTCAGCCGGCGTCCGACCGCGCCCCCCTCGGCCAACGCTCAATGCTTTCTACGTTCAGCCTGACGTGGGCGATCCCATGCCCCTCGGTCCGCTGAGTGGGACCATCCAGGTGCGCGTCCCGGTGCCGGCGCCCGATGCCCTGCCGCCGGGTGCTCGCCTGCTGGCCTCCCTGGAGCTGATCGTCGACGGGGCCGTCACCTCGGTAGTCTTGCCGACGCCGGCCTCACCCCCAGAGGAACTGGTGACATCCGTCGCCGGGCCGGCTATCGAGCGGGCGGGTCAACGCACTGTGGCCATATTGGCCCGCTGGGTGGACAGCGCCGGAGTTCGATCGCCTGACTCAGAGCCAGTCAGCCTGGCACTGTTTGATCCGCGTCCACCGGAGCCGGTGACCGTGCCCAATACCCTGCAGTACGCCTCCCGCCCCGACGTCGCCGGCAACTCCCGTGTCGAGCTGAGCTGGATGACTTCGCCGGCCCAGAAGCGCTTCCGGGTGTTCTACGCAGATGAGACCCGCCTGGTGTCACGGCTGGAGAAGATGGTCGCCCGCGACGAGCCCGGCAAAGCCCGCGCCCAGTCCATCTTGTCGGCCGTGGCGGCGACCACCAACGCCCCGGACCGCGCCGCCGTTTTCGTGACCAACGTCGACTTTTTCACCCGGGACATGTTCGAGCAGTTGACCGGCCAGCCCATCGCCAGCCCGGGCGGATCAGCGCCAGTGCGCTTTGAGCATGCTGTATCGGGCTCGCTACGCGTGCTCTCGTTCTATCGGGTGGTCTCGGTCAGCGAGGCCAACGTGGAGGGGCCCTTCGTCACCTCGCCGATGACGCCCGTCGGAGTGCCGAACACCGGGCCACCGCCGCAGCCCTTCCTGAATGTCGAACCACTGATCGACTTGGCAGCGCCGGTGCCCTACCGCGTCCGACTCACCGTGCGGGTGCCCCGCGGTCTGGTGCCGGCCATCGAGTACCGACTGCGGCGTAGCACGGCCGCAACTCGCGATGTCTTGCAGATGCCCGTCGTCGGCACGGGCAGCGTTCCCTTGCCGGCCACCGACGCACCGCAAGAAGTCGAGATCATCGACGAGGGTGGCTCGGAGTTCGATCCCGGCGGTACCCTGAAGCCCTGGACGACGTACCACTGGCGAGTCGAGGTGCGAGGCGGGCCAGAGCCCGGTGGCGGGCCGACGGGGCAGTGGAGCCTGCCCAGCGCCCCCGCCTCGACCATGCTGCTGCCGCCTGCTCCGCCCGCTCCCGCCACCGATGTGGCCGCCGCACGAATCGGCGACGCCGTCGAAATCCGCTGGGAGCACCCTGACGCGCTGCTGGGCGGAACGCTGGGCGGCTACCACCTGGATCTGTACCGCCAGCTCCCCGGCGAGGCCGAACGGTTCTTGACCAGCATCTCAGCCGACGCGTCGCCGGCGGCCGGCGGTCGGGATCCGGATCGGACTGGCCAGTTCCGCTTCCTGGACGAACCCGAGCCCGGCGCCGATCCGGTTCCGCCAGGTACCAGCTACCGCGTGGTGGTTATGGACCCCATCGGCCGCGCCAGCCCGCCGAGTGCGGTGGCTATCGTTTGACCGCTAGTGGGAAATCGGGAAACATTCGGAGATCACTGCATCGCACACAGGAGATTAGAGACTCAGTAGATCCAAGAATGCTCTAGCTGGACCACAGTCCAGCGGCTAAAAAGCGGACTGTGGTCCGCTTTAAGCTCAGAATTTGGATCTACTGAGACTAGAGATTGGAGATGGTAATCAATCTCTAATCCTCAATCTCTAATCACCCGCAGAGGAGAACAGCTATGGCAACCCTCAACCCAGCACCATCCGACCTCGGCCTGGCATCGCCGGCATTGGGGCCGTGGTTCTCCAATGACATCACCATTCCGGCACCGAATGCGGATCTTTCCGCCAGCGTGGCCCTGAGCGGGGGTGTGCACTGGCTACCGCCGGCCGGCGGCTTGCTCAGCCTGTTCGTGGCCAGCACGCCGCGCCCTCGCGGTCTGGCCGGACTGCGCCAGGCATCCGGTGCGCCAGCCTTCACTGATGGCCGGCTGGTGGCGCTGTTCCGGCTGCTGCCCGAGGTGGAGGAACGGTTGCACAGCCTCGTGTCCTCCATCCCGTCGGCCGACGGAGGTTCCAACCCGGGCGGTGTCCCGACCCGTGCCCGGGTCCGCTATCTGGCGCTGGAGTTGCCCGAAGACCCACCGACGCTGAGTATGCTGGAATCCAGGCTTCACCCGCCCTTCCCTGGCGGGTTGTCCGACGCCGAAAAGGCCGAGCATGTCGGGCTCAGGCTGGATGGCACAAACCTGACCAATGCGGACAAGCCGATGTTCGATCTGAAGCGCACCGGCGTGTTCCAGGGCGGGCAGGAGCGGCTGCTCGGCGCGTTAGACATCACCGCCCGGCTGTGGGCCTTCGACGCCGGCGGCCGAGCCATCGACCCCGGGGCGGTGGCTGCCTGGTGGCGGTTCCTGGCTGACGACAGCGTCTTCGACAACCTGTGGGCCGAGGGCCTGGATACTGCCGATCAGCGCACCGCCTCCACGGATGCGCAACTCACGCTGCACCTGGCTAACGCCCACGAAGGACCGATCGGCGACACGCTTCTCGGGCGCCTCAACTTCACGAATGTCGATGGCACCGGGCTGGTGCGAACTCGGGGCAGCGACTCCGGGGCAGCGCAGATCGCTTTCACGGATCCCCCCGATCCCGACGATGCCCCTGTGCCCAAGATGGCCATGCTACCCAACGGCACATACGCCGACACCCTCGCCCTGTGGCCATCAGGTCCCGTCAACGCGCTGCTGGCGCGGGATTCCGTGCGGGTGGCGGTTGTGGGTGTGGAGGAGCATCTGGTCGGGCAGAAGCGGACCACCGAGGCTGCCTCGGGCACGCCGGCTGCGCGCCGGGCGGAGGATCAGAATCGAGTCAGCACTCGTGTCTCAGTGGCCCGCACCTCTGGCCCCGCGCTGCTGGCCACCACCGATGAGGCTGCCGATGCAGCTATTGCGGTCTTCACTGGCAGCGATCCCACCCGCCTGGTCACGTCGGTGCTGGAGCGGGACTGGGCTGGCCTCGACCCGGCTTCCCTCCCCGAGGTGGCGCCACCCGACAATCTGCCTGAGCTCAGCGTGAGTGCCCTGACTGGCGGCGGTGCCGCTGTCGGCGGAACCGTGACGGACCAGCGGATTCTGCTTGAGATGACCTTCGACGCATCTCTGGCCGGCGCGTGGGTGCGAGCCTGGCCCCAGGGCTTTGACCCGACCCGGGGCCGGCACTTTCGCATGGACGGCGGCGCAGGACGGGTGCGCAGTGACGGCGGCGCTTCGTTGGTCGTCAGGCTGCCCGACGGAGACGTCTCGCCGGACGCGCCCATGGGGGTCGACGTCATCGTGGTGACGCAACTGTCGGCGCAGTTGTACATGGACAACCGATTCACGCGGCCGGCACCCGTCGGAGGGTCGCCCCTGGACATCGGCAGCGCCGCCGGCGAGATCGTGGTTTGTGAGACGGGACAGGCCTTCGCCGGAGGCAGTCTGCCCGACAACAGTGTACCGTCTGGTGTCACGCTGTTCGCGCGGGAGACGGCCGGTCCATCTCTTATCGACCGCGCGTCTCTCCCGGCCTCGGCCTTCACCAGCGACACGTTGGTCCGCAACCTGGCCGCCGGGGACGTCGTCGAGCTCACACAGCCGGCCTTCGGGAACGTGCCCGAGGGAGATGCGGTAAGCGTCTTCGCCAGCACCGGCGCTACCCTGAACGGGCGCACCCGGCAGGGGCTGGATCGGATTCTGCAAGCCGGAGCGCCGCTGCCTACCATGGAGCGCCTGGAGATCGCCTGCACACGGGTGGGCGCCAGCGGAGCCCAGGCTGCCGTGGCCGCCACGCCGGCCCTGGGCCGCTACCACGAGCTGCTGCCCCACCAGTCGGGACATCCGGGCGCTCCGGCTGCCGTAGAGATCCACGGCGCGGGGGCGGTGCTCTCCGGGCCGGCAGCCATCGGCGTGGCTGAATTCACGCGCGATCGCACCGCCGGATCGACCGTCAATCTGGTCAACGCGGCTGCTTCACCCTTTGCTGTGCCGGCAGAGCCCACGCCGCCCAGCCTGTGGGCCGCCGTCCTGCGAACCGTAGCGGCCCAGGTGGAGGCGGAGCCCGGCCTGGCAGAGGTGGTCGTTGGCGCCGGCGATCCCTACCCCTTCGGGGATACCCTGGACAACATCCGCAACTGGCTGTCGCGGCAGGGCATCACCATCCCAGCCGGCCTGGACGCGGCCGCGACGAGCATCGTGCGAGCCCTCGACCGGCGGATGATGATCACCGCCCGCGGTGCCCGGGAAGGCGCTACATCGCTCCTGGCCGCCTTCCAGCGTGCCGAGGACTTCGTGTACATCGAAACGCCGGCCCTTGATGACAGCACCCTGGGCGGAAGTGGCGACGAATTGGCGCTGTGGCAGGCGCTGAAGAATCGGATGGACGAACGCCCGGCCCTGCGGGTGCTCATCTGCGCGCCCATTCGCCACATCCCTGGCACGCCGGCACCCATGGGTCGAGTGCGGGATGCGCTTTTGATCGAAGCGGTGGAGGCGCTGCGGGCTCAGGATGCAGAGCGTGTGGCGGTGTTTTCGCCCAGTGCCGGCCCCGGCCGGACACTGCGCCTGGCTTCCACCAATGTGATCGTGGACGACGCGTACGCGCTGACCGGCACCACACACCTGTGGCGGCGGGGGCTCGGCTTCGATTCCTCGCTGGCGGTAGCTGTCTTCGACGAGCAGTTGGATGGCGGCCGGCCGGCGGAGGTTCGCCAGTTCCGACGTGAATTGATCGCCAGCCGGCTGGGGTTACCCGTCTCGCTGGTACCCGACGATCCGGCCGAGCTAGTGGACGCCGTGCGCGCTTTGGGGGAGCGTGGCGGAGGCGGTCGCCTGACCACCGACGCGATCATCGCCCCGGACCCCACACCGACCGATACGGACAGGGATATCTGGAACCGCGACGGCAGCCCGCAACCCGGCTTCGATCCAATCGCCTGGATTACCAGCCTGACATCGGCTGTCAGGGCCCAACTCGAAGAAGAGGTTACCCCCGCTCCATAACCCAAGCCAGCGATGGACTATCTCCGAAGTACTTTCAGGCTGTATGGTGTTATGCCTGCATGAGTCGCATCATCGCCCTCATCCCAGGCCGCGAGCGCATCGGTGGTCACAATACAACCTGAGATTTCGACATAGTCTCAAGTTTTCG